>CALMEC010000229.1 GCA_937862675.1 uncultured Actinomycetes bacterium | reverse complement strand
GGCTTGCGAAGCCGGCGGCGGGGCCGCTGTTCTCAGTTCCTGCAACGGGGTGCGCCGGGATGACGAGATGGCCGGGAAGCGCCTTGGCGAGCGCGTCTGCGACCCCGCTCTTTGACGAGCCGACGTCCGAAATGATCGCGTCGGCGCGCAGACCCGGCGCGATCGCCGATCCCGCGTCGGCCATCCGCCCGACCGGCACCGCGAGGATCACGAGATCGGCTTCGGCCACCGCCACCGCCGGATCGTCGGCGACCGTATCGCAGAAACCGAGCGCGCGCGACGCGACGCGGACGTCGGCGCTGGCGTCATGGCCGGTCACCGTCACCTGCGGCAACCGCTCCTTCACCGCGCGCGCGATCGACGAGCCGATCAGGCCGAGCCCGACGATCGTCACATGGCCGATGGCGCGCGCCATTACCCCGCCAGCGCCGCGCGAATCGCCGCGGCCAGTCCGCGCGTCTCATCCTCGGTGCCGATCGTCATGCGCAGCGCCTGCGGAATCCCCTGCCCCGGCAGCCAGCGGACGATATAGCCCGCGTCCATCAGCCGGTTGTAAACCGTCTCGGCGCTCACCTCGCCCTCGAACAGCACGAGCAGGAAGTTGGTCGCCGACGGCACGACGCGGACGCCGTGATTGCCGAGCGCTTCGAGTTCGCCCGCCAGCCACGCGCGCCATGTCGCATTATGCTCGCGGCTGGCGTTCACGAAGTCGTCGTCGCCGATCTCGCCCGCGCTTGCCAGCCGGCCCCGGGAGCGATCCCACGGGGACTGGTTGTGCAGGACCATGGCCATCCGCTGCAGGGCCTCCAGCTCCGGGATGTCCTCGTTGCAGTCGAGGATCTCCTGGAAGGAGTACACGGGGTAGTCCGGGTCGTACTCCGCCAGCGTGTAGGCGAGGTCGGTCCCCTTCTCGATGAACTCCGCGATCGTCGGCTTGATCGGCTCGAGCGACGTGGCGTGATGGCGCTTGTTGTTGAAGACGTCACCCAGGATCCGGCCGATGCGCGACTCGACCCCCTCGTCCCACTCGGCGGGCAGCTCCTCGTAGACGCGGGTGATGGTGGCCACCTTGTCGGCGCCGTCCTCCCACGGCTGGAGCACCGGGATGTAGATGTCCGAGCGCTTCTTGGGGACGTCCCGCCACCGCATCGGCCGCTTGTCGTACATCGTGATGGCGAACCGGTTGGACCAGAACAGGTTGAGCGCCATGTCGCGGAGGAGCTGGTACTTCGTCCGGTAGGCGCCCTGCGTCGCGCGCTCGGCGATCTCCGCACCCTTCGGCGCCTTGGCCTCGAAGTCGCGGCGGACGACGTCCTCCAGCTGGAGTTCGGTGTCGATGACGCTGAAATCGAGATCACCCTCGAAGTTCGACGGGAACACAAGCCGGTTGTGTCGATTGAGAACGAACGGTTTGCTCATGGTCCGCCCCTGCCTTCCGGGGGTTTTTCTCTGGGATGCGCCGGACCGTAACGACGAAGCGCGCGACCCGCAACGGGCTCCGTGCCCATAGGTGCGTTTTGACGATTCCTCCTGCCCATGCCTGGCGGGTAACGTGCGGGCATGCTCGAACGAATCGCCATCATCAATCGGGGCGAACCGGCCCGCAGGCTGATTCACGCGGCCCGTGAACTGGCGGTGGAGACCGGCCGCAGCGTTCGCACCATCGCCCTCCACACGGAGGAGGAGCGTACCGCGACGTTCGTCCGTGAGGCCGACGAGGCCGTGCTCATCCGCAGCGCGACGAACCCCTATCTGGACTTCGAGCAGATCGAGGGCGCGTTGCGTGCCAGCCGTGCCGACGCGGCATGGGTGGGCTGGGGCTTCGTGGCCGAGGACCCGGCCTTCGCCGAGCTCTGCGAGCGGCTCGGGGTGACGTTCATCGGACCGGCGCCCGACGTGATGCGCCGTCTCGGCGACAAGATCGGCGCCAAGCTCCTCGCGGAGGAGAACGACGTCCCCGTGGCCGAGTGGAGCGACGGGCCCGTCGACACCATCGAGGACGCCCTGGCGCATGCCGGGCGCATCGGCTTCCCGCTGATGATCAAGGCCACCGCGGGCGGTGGCGGACGCGGCATCCGGCGCGTCGAGAACGTGGACGAGGTGGCCACCGCGTTCGAGCGCGCGCGTGATGAGGCGCAGCGGTCGTTCGGCGATCCGACCGTCTTCATGGAGCGCGTGGTCCAGGACGCCCGCCACGTCGAGGTGCAGGTCATCGCCGACGCCCACGGCAACGCCTGGGCGCTCGGGGTGCGGGACTGCTCCGTGCAGCGCCGCAACCAGAAGCTCATCGAGGAGTCGGCGTCACCGGTCCTGTCGCCGGAGCGGTCGCGCGGGCTTGCGGAGGCCGCCGTCCGTCTGGTGAAGGCCGCCGGCTACCGCAACGCCGGGACCGTGGAGTTCCTCTACCAGCCGGCGGAGGACAAGTTCGCGTTCCTCGAGGTCAACACGCGCCTGCAGGTCGAGCATCCGGTCACCGAGGCGACGTCCGGCGC
>CALMEC010000228.1 GCA_937862675.1 uncultured Actinomycetes bacterium | reverse complement strand
CAGGCGCCGGGCGACGGTGTCCGGGGATCCGGCGATCACCGTGTCGCGCACGACCTCCGGCGGCACGCGCTCGGTCAGGTCGAGCGCCTCCTCCCGGCTGAGTCCGGTGGGACTGAAGTGGGTGATGCCGTTCGAGCCCGCTCCCAGAGGATGCTCGGCTCCGTGGCGCGCGTACGCCTCCGCGGGTGCCGTGATCGCGATGAACCGGAGCAGTGTCGAGTCCCCGGCTGCCTGCCGGGCGACCTCGTCCGTCTCGGCCACGACGACCCGCGAGTAGAGCGCCGGGGTGATGGCTCCCGGCCGGCCAGCCGATGTGGCGGCGTCCTGGACCTCGCCCCACATGCGGGCGTAGTCGTCCGGCTGCGTGCAGACCGGGAACCATCCGTCCGCCAGCTCTCCGACCACGCGCAGGCCGCGCGGTCCGTGCGCCGCGACCCAGACCGGGGGCGGGGCGTCCCCGTACGGCTGCAGCCCCACGGCGGCGCCGCGCAGGGTCACGTGCTCACCGTCGTAGTCCACCTCGTCGGTGGTCGAGAAGAGGAGCCGCATCGCCTCCAGGGCCTCCCTCAGACGGCTGAGCGCCGGCCGGTTGTCCATCCCGATCGGCGACAGGTTCAGCGCCTCGCCCACCCCGACGCCGAGGATGAACCGGCCCTCGGTGGCGTGGTCCAGGGTCAGCGCCGTCTGCGCGAGCGCGGCGGGGTGGCGGCGGACGGTGTCCGTCACGCCGATGCCGAACCGGATGTCCGGGACGTGCTGCGCGGTGGCGGCCACGAGGGCGAACGGGTCACACCACGTGTGCGGGCTGGGCTGGGTGGCCGCGACGGGCACGAGGTCCGGCGTCCAGATGGACTGCGGGAACCAGTGGAGGAGGTGGTCGGCCCACCAGACGGCGGCCGCGCCCTGCTCACGCTGGCGCGCGACGACCTGGTAGACGGCCGGCAGCGGCGGCCGGAGCGGGGCGGAGACGGCGATCTCGAGTGCGGACATGGCGCGAGGATAGCCGCGGGGACCGGCGTTCTCGACTGCGCCGGACTCCGGGTTCCGCGGCGGAGGGCCCGGGATCGTCGGCGCCGCGTGGCGCGGGGACGGACGCGCGGGGACGGACGCGATCGCGGCTTTCCGGCGGCGTTCTCGCCTCGCGGCCCGGGATTCGCTACTATCCCCGACCGGTTTCGAATTCGAGGAGCGTATGGGTAGGCAGAAGCAGGATCCACGTAAGGGCGGCAAGCGTCCGGCGCCGCCGGCACCGCGCAAGCGCCGGCCGCAGCTCGCGGCCGAGGAGATCGACTGGAAGAACTTCCCGTCGCTCCGTCGCTTCCTGTCCGAGCGTGGAAAGATCCGCTCCCGTCGCATCACCGGTCTCTCGCGGCGTCAGCAGTCCCAGCTCGCTCGGGCGGTCAAGCGTGCGCGCACCATGGGTCTCTTCCCGTATCCCGACCAGGAGCGCAAGTACCGCGAGCGCGGTGCCGGCACCGGCCAGTGGCATGGCGGTGCGTTGGCCGCAATCATCGAAACGGTCGGTGACTACGCTCTGGTGATGGCGCTGCGGCGCGGCCAGCCGCGCTCGCGCTCGACATCTTCGAGCCCGCGAAGAAAGCAGCAGACATCCATCAGCAGGCCGGAAAATTCCGGTCCGCACGCCTGCATCGCCAACCGCACCCGCTGCCGCGACGCGACGATCAGATCGGTCATCTCGCCGGCGCCATTCCCGCGCGAGCTTCCGCCGGTCGGCGTCGTCCAGCTTGAGGTGACGCGCGGCGTCAATTGCGCTCGCGTGAAATCCGCGCGCAGTTTCTCGCCGGCGACGAATTGCATCGGCTCGATCATGGCGCGGCCATCGCGGCCCTTGCGTCGCGCCAGCCATGCCAGCGGGCTTTCGCTGTCATTCATCAGAACGCGGGCAACGCCCTCATCGGTCATGATGTTATGCACCGCGAGGTCGAGGTGCCGCGCCCTGAAGGCATCGACCTCGGGGCCTGCCGCTGTCGCGGAGGTGCCGCGCGGATTGCGTTTGCGACGTCGCGTTTGACCGGCCATCGTCATCGCTCCGCCTTCACGGCGAGGCGCGCAAGCTCGGGCGAGCGCCGGCACCTCCGCTCCAGCACCGCCAGCCGACGATCGAGTTCGCGATCGTCGCGACGATCCTCGATCACCCGGCAGGCATGTGCCACCGTCGTGCGGTCGCGATGAAACATGCGGCCGACCGCGGCGAAGCTCAGGCCGAAACACACATGCATGAGATAGATCGCGACCTGCCGGGCGAATGCCACCTGCGGCGCACCCCGCGTCGGCACCAGCAAGGCGCCCTGATCGAGTTCGAAATCGCGCGCCACGCATAACGTGACAAATCGCAGAACGCGTTCGGACGACGGG
>CALMEC010000227.1 GCA_937862675.1 uncultured Actinomycetes bacterium | reverse complement strand
TCTGCCCGCCGGCTCGGTCATCACCGGCGACGACGTCGACGGTTACGCGCCGTCCGCCGGGACGATCGCCCACCGGCCGTGGCTGGCCGGCCCCTCAGCGGGGCGGGAGCGGATCGTCGTGTCCACGGGTGAGGTGGTTGTTGCCGCTGCGGACCGGTCCGCCGAGACCGACTCGGGTGACGGACCGCGACCACGGCCGGCATCGGACGGCGTCGGCATCGGCCGGCGACCTGCGGCACGTGACCCGCACCTCGCGGGTGGCGTCGCCGATCGCGTCGCGCTCTCCGAGCCGTCGCAGGGACCGGGTCGACGTGCTGGAAACGGCGTGTCCGCGGTTCCGGCGGAGGACGCACGGGCGGTGCGGGCCCTCTGGGGCGATGTCGACCGCGACCGCAAGGAACGGATCCGTGCCGAGCTGGGATCGACCGAGGACGTCGACGACGGTGGTGTCACCGGCGAGATTCCCGTGATCACCTCGCCCGAGGCGCTGTGGTCCGGCTCGCGACGGGACATCGATGACCTCGCGGGCGAGATCAGCGTGACCGTGTCACCCGGCGCGCTCCGTTCGGGCGTCGCCGCCGATCGGCCTGCCGGCGATGCCAACGACGTCCATGTCCCCGGACCGCCGGAGGACGCCGTCAGCGACGACCTGGCATGGCTGATCGACGTGACCTCCCGTGACGAGGACGCATCGACGATGCGCGGCATCTGACGACCGTCGCACACGTCACGCGACGATCGCCGGAATCGGGGTGACGGACAGGCCGGTTCCTTCATGTCGTCGGTCCAGGAACACCCCGTCACGTGACGGGATGTCCGGTCGGCGATACCGCCCGTGGCGGGTCGCGGTCCGGCGGTGCGGCCGGGTGTCGTCGTCGTAGACTTCCCGGATGGCATCGACGGCCGCGCGTGACGAGCGCTACATGAGGATGGCGCTCTCGAGCGCGGCGGAGGCACCGGGTCACGGCGACGTGCCGATCGGCGCGGTCGTGGTCCGTGACGACGAGGTCCTGGCGGTCACCCGCAACGAGCGGGAGCTGCGCTCGGACCCCACGGCGCATGCCGAATGCCTGGCCCTGCGCGAAGCGGCGCTCGTACTCGGCGGGTGGCGTCTTCTGGGCACGGACGTCTACTGCACACTGGAGCCGTGCCCCATGTGCGCGGGCGCGATCCAGCAGGCGCGGGTCCGGCGCCTGGTCTACGGTGCGGCCGACATCAAGATCGGTGCGGCCGGGACGGTGCTCGACGTGTTGCGTCATCCCCGGCTCCTGCATCGCGTCGACGTCGTGGGGGGCGTGCTGGCGTCGGAGGCGCAGGCACTCCTGCGCGGCTTCTTCACGGACCGGCGGTGAGGACCGGCACGGGCCGCCGGGCCGCCGGCACCACGGGCGGCACGATCCGGCCGATGCCTGGAAGAATGCCCGCATGACCACCCTCCAGACCCGCGTCCCCGAAGGAACGCAACGGCTGGCCGTCGTCGCGTGCGTCGTCGACATCGCCATGTTCGTCGTCTTCGCCGCGCTCGGCCGAGCCTCTCACGACGAGGGGCACGCCGTGACCGGCACGCTGCGCGTCGCGGCACCGTTCGTCATCGCCTATGTGGTCATGGCACTCGTCGCGCGGTTGCACCGCGATCCGCTCTCGGTGCGACGGGCGGCGGCGGTCTGGTTTCCCACGATCGTCCTGGGCATGGTCCTGCGCCGACTGGTGTTCGATCGCGGCACCGCACCGGCCTTCGTCGTCGTCGCGTTCATCACGACCGCCGTCCTCCTCCTGGGGTGGCGGGCCCTCGTGCACATCATCCGGACGGCACGAGCCGCCTGACGAGCGCTGCTCCCGCGTTCCGGCGGGCATCACGTACCGGAGGGGACGGGTGCACGTGAAAGCCCTGAAGCCGCTGACGGCTCCAGGGCACGGCGTGCGATCAATGGCGGAGAGGGAGGGATTTGAACCCTCGAAGCGAGAGATCCCGCTTACGCGATTTCCAGTCGCGCTCCTTCGACCGCTCGGACACCTCTCCGGGCCGAGGCATCGTATCGGACGCGCGGGTGGCGTCGCCGAGGACCTGCGGCACACGGGGTCACCGGGTGCGGGACGTGGTCGGAACTGCTCTTCTGCAGGACCACGACGGAGCCTCGTGCGGTGTCGATCAGGGACGGGTTCGTGCGACGGGCACCGTGATACGCTCCCGCGCGGAGAGGTGGCAGAGCGGTCGAATGCGGCGGTCTCGAAAACCGTTTCGGGCCTTCGGTCCGACGGGGGTTCAAATCCCCCCCTCTCCGCCAGGTCCTCCGACGGGCCGGCAGGTGCGGTCGCCGGACACCGCCACCGCAGGTGAGTGGGATTACCCCTGCGCGGGTGGACCAGATCGATCGCGCACCCGCCGACCACCGTGCGCGTGACGAGCGGCTACTGGTCGAACTTCCCGGCGAGGGCCCTGCCTCCCTCCGTCAGCCACCGCTCGATGGCGATGGTCTCCGCGGAAAGGGTCTCCACGGTCTCCGTGTCCGGGGCGGCCTCGTCGTCCCGATCCTCGGCCGTGTCGGCGTCGAGGGTGACGCCCCTCGTCTTCCCGGCCACCTCGATCATCACGATCACCTCCTTGTGTCCAGGCTACGCCCCTGGCCGGTGATCGTCCAACGTGCTCACGGGGCATCCGTGCCGGAAGGCATCGGCGGCGTGCGGACCGAGGCGCCGACGACCCCCCGGTCCCCCCGTCCCGCGCGGGGGGGGGTTCCCCCCCGGGCCCTCTAGACCCGGACGGCCGGGCCGCTGGTGTTGTCCCGGGAGCGGCCC
>CALMEC010000226.1 GCA_937862675.1 uncultured Actinomycetes bacterium | reverse complement strand
CGACGATCGGACCGTACTTCTCACCCATCGACGCCCCGTGCGGCAGCAGCCGGTAGCGGTCGGCGACGTACGCGTACGCGTGGACGGACATCGCCGTCACCTCGAGGCGGCCCTCGGTCGCCCACTGGTTGAGGGTCTCGATGTCGCGCAGCAGATGCTCGAACTGAAAGCCCTGCGTCGGGATCTTGGGTTCCCCCGCAAGTGCGTAGAACATGAACGCGTCGTCGGGGTCCGGACTGTGTCCGAGACGGATGAGCTGATCGCCCACTCAGATTCCTTCGTCGGGGTTGCCGAACGTCCGATGCTACCGAGGCGCAGTCGCGCGAGGCCGGTCAGCCGGCCGGGGCCGTCTCCGCCTCCGCCGGACGCAGGACGCACGTGCCCTCGCCCTCGGCCGCCAGCACGTCGCCCGGCATGTGGATCGCCACCGTCGCACGGTAGGCGCGATCGCTCCGCTGGATCAGGCGTGACCGGAGCGAAAGGGGCACTCCGAACGGGATGGGCTTCCGCAGCCAGTATCGGACCTTCGCCGTCATGCCCCACAGGTCGTGCGGCGCGCCGGCGTAGACCAGCATCTCGTCCACCAGGAGGCCCACCACGCCTCCATGGAGTCGCTCCGGCCAGCCGCCCAGGTCCGGAGTCGGGGTGAACGTGGCGACGGCGTCGGTCCCGTCCTGGAAGATCTCCAGCCGCAGCCCACGGGTGTTCGCGTCTCCGCACCCGAAGCAGTGGGGTGTGAGGGTGCCGGAGAGCCTCTTGCGGTCGTTCATGTCCGAAGCATGCCCCAGTCCGGCCGGGCGTGGTCGTCGCCGGTGAGCGGCACGGGCCCGGAGGGTGATGCCCGGGTCTTACCGGGCGGCCCGGAGGTGTGCGTACGCTTCGCCCATGGATGAGCAGACGACGACCGGCACGACGGACGACGGGACGGCCCAGACGCCGCTCACGCGGATGGCCCACGGGGCCGGATGCGGATGCAAGCTGGCGCCGGGCGTCCTGGCCGATCTCCTGTCCGGTCTGCCGGGCGTCTCCGACCCGGACGTGCTGGTCGGCACCGAGACCCTCGACGACGCCGGCGTCTACCGGATCGCCGACGACACCGCGATCGTCGGGACGCTCGACTTCTTCACGCCCCTGGTGGACGATCCGGAGACCTTCGGCGCGATCGCCGCGACGAACGCGATGAGTGACGTGTTCGCGATGGGGGGCACACCGCTCTTCGGCCTTGCCATCACGGGGTACCCGAAGGACGGCGACCGGGAGGTGCTCGCGGCGATCCTCCGGGGCGGTGCCGCGGCTGCGGCGCGGGAGGGGTTCCCCGTCCTCGGAGGACACACGATCGACGACCCCGAACCGAAGTACGGTCTTGCCGTGGTGGGACGGGTCGATCCGGCCGACCTGACGACCAACGCCGCGGGACGTCCCGGCGACGTGCTCGTCCTGACCAAGGCGCTCGGTACGGGCGTGGCCGTCGCCGCCGCCCGGAACGGGATCGTCGGCGCGGCGCATGAGACGGCGGTCGCACTGATGCTCCGGTCCAATCGCGACGCCGCCGCAGCCGCGCATTCGGCGGGCGTCCGATGCGTCACCGACGTCACCGGCTTCGGCCTTGCCGGGCACCTGCGCCAGCTCGTCGCGGCGAGCGGTGTGGGCGCCGCCGTCCGCATCGACCGGCTTCCGCCCATCTTCGGGGTCCTCGAGCTGATCGCCGAGGGGCACCTCGCGGGGGCCGTCGAGCGCAACCGGGCGCACTTCGGGCAGTGGGTCGATCTGCAGGGGGCGGTGGATCCCCACGCCGCCACCCTCATGTTCGACCCGCAGACCAGCGGCGGACTGCTGATCGCATGTCCGCGTGACCGTTTCGAGACGCTGATGACCGAACTCGGGCGTCGCGGCGTCACCGGCCATCCCATCGGCCAGCTGATCGCCGAGCCGGTCGGCCGCATCGGCGTCATCTCGCCCCTCCAGGCCCCTCCGCCGACCCCAGATGTTGGGGCGATGTAAGGCCCGGAGGGGATCGGTGTAAAGCCCGTGCCGTGAACGGGTCGCCCGCGACCTCGCAGGTGGCGACCCGGTGCGCCCTGCCCGTACGGTCACTCGCGTCATGTCGTACGAAGGGAGATTCCGAATGGGACGTCGCGCATTGGCGGCAGCACTCGTCGCGGGGCTGGGGATGGGGATCGCCGCGTCACAGGCGACGGCGAAGCCGACCGTCCTCGTCCAGCAGGACGGGTTCGTCCGGACCGTGGAGCGGTGGGGCAACTGGGTGGCGTGGACGCGATGCTCCACGGCCACGGGGCCGACAGAGGTGTGGGCACGTGAGCTGGGTGGCGCGAAGCGGCTGGTCCAGGTCCAGGGACTGACCGCGCCGGGGTGCGAGACCGGCCTCAAGCTCCATGGCGTCATCGGGGACGAGGTCATCGTGACCCGCCCGGCCGAGGAGGGCCTGGAGAAGCTCGCGGCGGTGAACATCACCAACGGTGCGGAGCGCGTGTTCGACACGGAGACCAAGGACGCGTCCGGCGTCGTGCTGAACGCCGCGGACTCCTACGGTCCCCTCGTCGTCTGGTCGCGCGACCGGACGACCGACCGCGACCGCGTGGCCGAGCTGGTGACGGTCGACCTGCGCGCGAAGGATCCGAAGCCGAAGATCGAGTGGGGGACGTCGAGCTCGAACGGGAAGCTCCGCATCGACGGCGTCTGGCAGAGCGGGGACGGGGCGATCCTTTACCGCCAGGTCACCGCGGGCCCGCCGCCCACCTACCAGGCCGGTGACGCCCCGTCGCTCCGGTCGCAGCTCATCCTCCGCCGCACGAACGGCACGACCTACACCGTGTCGAGCGTGGCCGGGCCCATCCGCATCGCGGACGCGGACATCGACCGCAGCAACATCATGTACTCGCTGATCCGCACGGACTCCAACTCGAGCTGGGTGTACCACCGCGACCTCACGCGATCGGCGCGCCGTCTGCTGGCGTCCCGGGCCAACACGGTCCGTCCGACCTACCGCGAGGGGACGTCGTTCCCGACGGTCAGCGTGTACGGGTCCAAGGGGGCGTGGCACATGCGGCAGCGGTTCCCGAACCGGACCTTCATCGACCGCATGTGGGGTGAGGACCTCACGTTCGGGCGCCGGTCGAACATCAACGCCGTCCCGGACACGGTGCAGCAGCGCACCTTCCAGAGCGAGCCCGCCGTCTGGGGCAACTTCGCCCAGTGGGCGGTCGTCACGCACGCCGGACCGAGCGGATGGCGTGGTGGCTACACCGGGCTGAGCGGACACCCGGCGACCAGCCAGATCGTCATGAGCGCGATCCGTTAGTCCCCGTGCGCGGGCCGGCGGCGGATCGCTTCTCGTCCGCCGGCCGGCCCGCGTGCCGGCCGGTTCCACGCGATCGTGGGATCACCGCCTCGCGCCGTCGGGCGCGGAAGCGGCCCGTGCCGGTGCGCCGCCGGGCGTGGTTCGCCGGCGGCCCGCGGAAGGATGGTCCGGCCACCGGTGACGGCGTGATACCCTTGCCCGCGTGACCTCGCTCGCCGTCATCATCCACTCGCTCCTCTCGATGATCATCATCGCCCTCGTGCTGATGCACTCGGGGAAGGACGCCGGCCTCTCCGGGGCCTTCGGCGTCGGCATGGGGGGCAGCTCGTACGGGGGCTCGACGGCCATCGTCGAGCGGAACCTCACGCGGCTCACGATCGCGACCTCCATCCTCTGGGGGCTCACGACCTTCTGGCTCTCGCGCGCTCTCTAGTGTCCTGAGTCGGAAGTCCGTGTGCGGTCGCCGAGCGAATCTCCCGTGAGGCACGGACGCAGATCCGCCGGAATACCGGGAATATCTCGGCAGTCGAGGACACCGCCTCGCGATGAGATGCAGCCGGCAACTGCCACGTAGTCTCTGACTCAGGACACTGGCCCGTCGACCCCACGGGGTCGCGGATGTGGGGTGTGTCAGCGGTGGATGCAGGTCGTGACCATCGAGGCCCGTTCCGGGGCTCTCTCCGGTCGATCGACGCCGCGGCGGATCGCCCTGCCCGACGTCGGGGCGGACGGACGACGGCCGGCCCTTCCTCAACGCCGCACCGATCGGTAGGCTTCTCGGCATGGACAATCCCGCAAAGCCGATCGGCAAATTCATCCTGAGCGGCGTCGCCGTCTTCGTCGGCGTGATCGTCGTCTACCTCGCCGTCGTGCTCCAGGTGTACATCCTGGCGTGGATCGTCGCGCTCCTCGGGAAGATCTTCGGCTAGAACGCGGTAGCCCGCCGCCCATGCGGGCGCGCGGCGTTCATCGTCTCCCGTCCCGGTGCGGCGGGTGAGGACCCGGGTGGGAGCACGGGCGGTTTCGTCGATCTCCCATGATGTCGGACGGCCTGCGGGCGATCGTGCCGCGAAGGGCCCCCGTGGCGTTGTCTCCGAGGGGTGCCGTCGAACGCGCGGGTGTCCCGTCATGCCCGGACGGGCGTAGTGTCGATGGCGAGGGCCGCCGCGTGGTCCGCGATCCCGGCGGCCGGAAGAGGAGAGGAGCTGACAATGGTCGGCGATCAGGCCCGCACCGAACACCTCGTGGCCAACATCGACCCGTCCGTGCCCCCGAGCGGCGAGGGCTGCGTCGACTGCCTGGCGACGCCCGACGGTTGGTGGGTCCACCTGCGCCGGTGTGCCAAGTGCGGGCATGTCGGGTGCTGTGACTCGTCGCCACATCAACATGCGCGGGCACACGCACATGCGACGGGACACGACGTCATCCAGAGCTTCGAGCCGCAGGAGGGGTGTCTGTTCAGCTATTCGATGAACAGCTACGTAACCGGCCCCGAGCTGGCCCCACCGCGGTCGCATCCGGCGGACTGGCCCGTGCCGGGACCGGCGGATCGCGTGCCGCCGAACTGGCGGGAACTCCTGCCGTAGAGGCCGGTTCCAGGGGGCGCCGGTGCGGGGGCGTCAGCTGTCGATCAGGGGGCGTCCTCCGGCATCGAGGACAGGCCGTCGGGCCTGTCCTGGTCTTCCGGGGAACCGGCCGGGGTCAGGACCGTCCGACCCGCTCCGGGGCGGGCGTCACGCCGCGAGGCCGTGGAACCCGCCGTCTCGACGGATCGGCCGGACGGGTGCCGCACCTCCGTCCGGTGCGACCTCCAAGTTTTCTCAGCCGCCGTTCAGCAGGGCGCGTCGCTCGCGCCAGTCGGGGAGGAGGCGGTCCATGAGGGTCTGGAACGACCGGCCGTGTCCCGGCTCGAAGTAGTGCGCCATCTCGTGGACGATCACGTACTCGAGACAGGCGGGGGCCCTCGTCACGAGGGCCAGGTTCAGGGGGATGCGGCGCGTGCGAAAGGAAAACGATCCCCCCCCCGTCGTCATCCGCCGGATCGTCACCCGCGGGACCGTCACGCCCATCCGGGCCTCCCACGGGGGGATCAGGCCGGCGATCGACCCGCGCAGCCGATCCCGGAGCCAGTCGTCGAGGAGCACCCGGCGCCGCTCCTGGGTGGCGCCGCCGGGGACGGCGAGAACGAGCCGATCCCCCTCGGCCATGACGCCGGGGCGCGCCGTCGCCGGGATCACCTCCAGCCGATGGGGCACGCCCCAGAGGTGGATCACATCGCCGGACGTGAGCCGGGCCGCCACATCGGGGTGGGCGGACCGGATGCGTGCCTGGTGGCGTCGTATCCAATCGCGCCGGTCGGCGACGGCCTGCCGGACACGATCCTCTCCGAACCGCCGTGGTGCGGACACACGGACACGGCCGTCCGGTGGGCGGATGCGGATGTAGAGGTTCGCAACGTCCTTGTAGACGACGTCCACCTCGATGCCTTCGACGGTGATGACGCTCGTGACGGCGGTCAACGCCACGTCCTGACCGGAGCCGAACCCGGGCGGCGACGGCGCCGGGTTCGTGCGAATGAGAGTGCGCCCGAGAGGACTTGAACCTCCACGGCCTATACGGCCACTAGGCCCTCAACCTAGCGCGTCTACCAATTCCGCCACAGGCGCATGAGGGATGCGCAGTATGCCATACGCGGCGTGCGCACGTCCCCCGATCTGGACGTCGTCCTGGGGCCCTGCTAGCGTGGGGAACACATGTTCGTTCCCGACCCGGAGGCATCCCGATGGGCGACCTCAGCGAGCGCCAGCACGAGATCCTGACGTTCATCAAGTCCCACTGCTCCCAGCACGGTTATCCGCCGACCGTGCGCGAGATCGGCTGTGCGGTCGGGCTCACGTCCCCGTCGACGGTGCACTCGCACCTGGCCAAACTGGAACAGGCCGGCCACATCCGGCGTGACCCCACGAAGCCGCGGGCGATGCTGGTTTCGCTGGACGGTGGCGTACGCGACGACATGGCCAAGGACCCGGTTCCCGCCCGCCGCGGGCTGCCGCTCATCGGCTCGGTCGCGGCCGGTGTTCCCACGCTTGCCGAGCAGGAGGTCGAGGACTGGGTCGAGTCGCCGTTCGAGGGTGATTTCGTCCTCCGGGTCTCGGGCGAGTCCATGCGCGACGCCTCCATCCTGGACGGCGACCTCGTCGTGGTGAAACAGCAGCCCACGGCACGGGACGGGCAGATCGTTGTGGCGCTCATCGAGGATGAGGCGACGGTCAAGACCTTCTACCGGGAGTCCGACCACATCCGCCTGCAGCCCGAGAACGACGCGTTCGAGCCGATCCGGAGCTCGGACGTCACGATCCTCGGCGTGGTGGTCGCGGTGCTGAGAAAGCTCTAGGCGGGCGATTCCACGATCCCGTGGTGCCATCCCGTCCCCGGCGTCTCGGCGGACGATCTCCTGCCCGTACCGGTTCGCCATCGGGTGATTCGGCAGGGACACCGTCCTCTCTCACGGCGTCCGGTGACGTTCCCCAGCCGCCGCGACCGCACCCAGATCCACCATC
>CALMEC010000225.1 GCA_937862675.1 uncultured Actinomycetes bacterium | reverse complement strand
ATCGGCTCACGTGAGCGATAATGTTTCATCACCCAACCATTTTATTTCACGAGGTGTTTCATGGCGAAAACTAAGACATTCATCAGTTTCGTCTACGACAACGATGGCCTTCTCATGCAGGCGGGCGCGCTCACGCTGGGCCGGAGCAGCACCAACGGCCTACTGACGGCCGACACCCTGGGCCCGGTGCGCACCGCCTACAGCTACACCAGCCTGGGGATGCTGGCGGCCACGACGATCCTCCCGGTGATCGGCGTGCCGGTCCGCGCGACGGCGCTCGACGGCATGGACTCGCTGCTCTCGATCGTCCAGATGCCCCGCGGGGTGCCGGTGGCCACCGTCGCCATCGACAACGCCCAGAACGCGGGCCTCCTGGCCGCACAGATCCTCGCAACGTCGGACTCGGGGCTCGCCGACCGCCTCCGCGCGCACCGGGAGGAGATCCGCGGTATGGCCGAGGCGGCGGACGCCGGTCTCGAAGCCCGCCTCGAGGAACTCGGGGGCGACGGCCGCTAAGCGTCTTTTTGCAGGGGTTTTCGCCACATGGAGAACCCCGGCGATGCGCCTTTGGCCAAGTGGCGCATCCGTGAGACGCCGGAGCTCATGTACAACTTCCTACGCACGGACCACGGGTCCGTGAGAGAGCAGTGCAGCCACCCGGCGGCTCCGCATAGCAGGGGCACCGGTGAAAAGGGAGAGACCGCATGCCATCCAAACGTCAACCGAACGGGCTCGCCGCACGCTGGAGTCCCAACGGCTCCGGTGTCGACACGGTTGATCTGACCGCACCCGAGGCGACCATCTACGGCGACGACGTCTTCGGGCCCGCCGCACAGCGCCGGCACCTGTCCAAGGACATGTACAAGGCACTCCAGCGCACCATCCAGCGCGGTGAGCGGCTCGACCCCTCCATCGCCAACAGCGTCGCCCAGGCCATGCAGGAGTGGGCGATGGGCAAGGGCGCGACGCACTACACCCACTGGTTCCAGCCGCTCACCGGATCGACGGCCGAGAAGCACGACTCGTTCTTCAACCCCGTCGGCGACGGAACCGCGATCGCGGAGTTCAGCGGCAAGGAGCTGATCCAGGGCGAGCCGGATGCCTCCAGCTTCCCCACCGGCGGCATCCGGGCCACGTTCGAGGCGCGCGGCTACACGGCGTGGGACCCCACCAGCCCCGCCTTCATCCTGCGCAACCCGAACGGCGCCTACCTCTGCATCCCGACCGCGTTCGCGTCGTGGACCGGAGAGGCCCTCGACAACAAGATCCCGCTTCTCCGCTCGATCGACGCGCTCGCCACCGCGGCGCTCCGCGCGCTCCGGCTCTTCGGCGACACCGAGACGCAGCGGGTCTTCACCACGATCGGCCCGGAGCAGGAGTACTTCCTCGTCGACGAGCAGTACTTCTACGAGCGGCCCGACCTCATCACCACCGGGCGCACCCTCTTCGGCGCCAAGCCCCCGCGCGGTCACGAGATGGACGACCACTACTTCGGGTCCATCCCCGAGCGCGTCCTGGCCTACATGCTCGAGGTCGAGGACACCCTGGCCCGGCTCGGCGTGCCGATCAAGACACGTCACAACGAGGTCGCCCCCAACCAGTACGAGGTCGCGCCCGTCTACGAGGGCACGAACGTCGGCTCGGACCACCAGCAGCTCTGCATGCAGGTGCTGCAGAACGTCGCACCCCGCTACGGGCTGGTCTGCCTGCTCCACGAGAAGCCGTTCGCCGGCGTCAACGGATCCGGCAAGCACAACAACTGGTCCGTCGGCACCGACACCGGGATGAACCTCCTGGACCCGGGCGACGAGCCGTTCGAGAACGAGCTCTTCCTCTTCTTCGCGACGGCGGTCATCCAGGCCGTCAACAAGCACCAGGGCCTCCTGCGCGCCACCGTGGCGAGCGCCGGCCAGGACCACCGGCTGGGAGCCAACGAGGCCCCGCCGGCCATCATCTCCATCTTCCTCGGATCCGAGCTTGAGGGCGTGTTCGACAAGCTGGCCGGAGGCAAGGGCGGCGCGACGACCCCCGAGTCCGTGCTGGGGCTGGGCACACCGGTGCTCCCGCAGCTCGCACTGGATTCCGGCGACCGCAACCGGACCAGCCCGTTCGCCTTCACCGGCAACAAGTTCGAGTTCCGGGCCCTCGGCGCCAACCAGTCGACGAGCCTCCCCAACACCGTCCTCAACACGATCGTGGCCGAGGCCATCGACGACCTGGTCGAGAAGATCGAGAAGGCGACGGACGGCGGCAAGCACGTCAGCGAGGTGCTCGCCGGCGTCCTCGGCAAGGCGTACAAGTCCAACCGGAAGATCGTCTTCGGCGGCGACGGGTACAGCGAGGAGTGGCACGCGGAGGCGGAGAAGCGGGGCCTGAAGAACCTGCGCACCACCCCCGACGCGCTGCCCGAGCTGATCTCCAAGTCATCCATCCAGGTCTTCTCGCGCTACGGGGTGCTGAACACCCGGGAGATCGAGGCCCGCTATGACGTCTACGTCGAGCAGTACACGATGACGATCAACATCGAGGCGGAGACCGCGGCGACGATCGCGCGGACGATGATCCTCCCCGCCGCGGTGCGTCACCTGGCCGAGCTGAAGGCAGCCGGGATCAAGGAACTCGTCACGGAGACGGAAGGCCTGATCTCCGAGCTGATCCCGGCCATCAAGGAGCTCGAGCGCGCCAACATCGACCACCCGCCGGACATCCCGCTGATCGACCACGCGCTCTACATGCGCGACACCGTGCTGCCGGCCATGGGCGCGGTCCGGGAGATCGCCGACCGACTCGAGAAGATCGTGGCGGACGACCTCTGGCCGCTCCCGAAGTACAGCGAGATCCTCTTCATCAAGTAGGACCCCACCCCCCAGCCGCGGACCGGTCCCCCCTTTCACCGTCTCCGCCGGCCCCCGGAAAGCGGCCCCCATCCCTCCCCCGGATGGCGGGCCGCTTTCCTCATCTCCATCGGATGGTGGTCAGCGTCGCACCGCGGCGGCGCG
>CALMEC010000224.1 GCA_937862675.1 uncultured Actinomycetes bacterium | reverse complement strand
ATGTGCCGGGCGGGCGGCGGCGGACGTGTAGCCCTCCGTCACGGGCGGTACAATCATCGTTCAGCTGCGGGACCGCGCCCGCGCTGATCGCATCTCTCGAGTCGAGGAAGTGTCAATTGCCGAGGTCCGATGCGCTGGACGATGGGCGGTGTCACGGCGGACGCCGTGCCCATTGCGGCGTCGTGCACACCGTCGGCTCCGCGTGCGCCGTCCCGACCCCGTGCGCGGCGGCGGGACGGGGAGGGGAGGGCGTCCGATGATGCTCCTCGCGATCGACGTCGGCAACACGCAGACGGTCGCCGGGGTCTTCCTGGGCGAGTCGCTCCTGCACCAGTGGCGTCTGTCCACCGTGCGCACGGCCACCCTGGACGAGCTCGCGGCGCAGCACGACGCGATGCTCCACCTGCGCGGTGCCAGTCTCTCGGACATGGACGCCGTGGTCGTCTCCTCGGTGGTCCCGTCGCTCACCGCCTCCTATCGCGCTCTGGCCGACCGCTACCTGGACGAGCCCGCGCTCGTCATCGGGCCCGGCGTGCGCACCGGTATGCCGATCGCCATCGACAACCCCCACGAGGTGGGTGCCGATCGCATCGCCAACGCCGTCGCCGCGTACGCCCGCTTCGGCGGGCCGTGCATCGTCGTCGACTTCGGCACGGCCACGAACTTCGACTGCGTCTCCGCCGACGGCCGGTACATGGGCGGTGCGATCACCCCGGGCATCGAGGTCTCCATGGAGGCGCTCACCAGCCGGGCCGCCCGGCTGCTGCGCATCGAGCTGGTCGAGCCCCCGTCGGTGATCGGGCGGTCCACGGTGTCCGCGCTCCAGTCGGGGATCCTGTACGGTGCCGTCGCGATGGTGGACGGCCTCACGGCCCGGCTGAAGTCCGAGCTCGGCGATGACGCCGTGGTCGTCGCCACCGGCGGGCTGTCGCGGCTCATCGTCCGTCTGTCGGACCAGATCGACGAGCACGAGCCCAATCTCACCCTGGAGGGACTTCGGATCGTGTACGAGCGCAATGCGCATGCCGGCGACATCGGCGATCGGCGGGGACGGACGGCATGAGGAAGCGCATGAACCGGACGGCCGCGGTGGTCGACCGCATGCCGCTGCCGACGCTCGACGGTGCATGGCCCCTCGCGCAGCCGTTCGCGATCGGATGCGTGCTGCTCGCCAACCGTGTGGTGCAGCCGCCCCTCGCGGGCATCGCGAACTGGGCGTTCCGTGAGCAGTCCCGGCGCTTCGGCGTGGGGCTCGCCGTGTCCGAGATGGTCTCCGCCCACGGCGTCCGCCACGGGAACGAGCGCACGCGCGCGATGCTCTCGACGGAGTGCGACGGCGGACCCGTCGGGATCCAGCTGTTCGGCGCCGACATCGACGCGATGCGCGAGGCCGCCCGCGTCGCGCAGGACGAGGGCGCCGACATCATCGACATCAACATGGGCTGCCCGGTGCGCAAGGTCGTGAAGACCGGCGCCGGCGCGGCGCTCCTCACGGACCCGGACGAGGGCGCCCGCGTCCTCGAGGCCGTCGCGTCCGCGGTGCGGATACCGGTCACCGTGAAGATGCGCCGCGGGATGACCCCGCAGACCGCCGATCCGGTACGTGCCGCGCGGCTGTTCGAGTCGGCGGGCGCCGCCGCCATCACATTCCATCCCCGGACGGCCTCCCAGGAGTACACGGGACGCGCCGATCACCGGCACACCGCCGAGGTGGCCGCGTCGGTCACCGTTCCCGTCATCGCCAGCGGCGACATCGACTCCCCCTCCGAGGCGGCCCGCGTGATCGCCGACACCGGGGCGACGGCGGTGGCGATCGGCCGGCCCGCGCTGGGGAACCCGTGGCTGTTCGAGGACGTCGTCGAGGCGCGGCCCGCAGGGGTCCGTCCGCTCGACGTCATCGTCGACGAGGTGACGCGGTTCGCGGACGACGTCCGCGTCGCGCTCGGTGCGAATCGCGCATGCGTCTACATGCGCAAGTTCTACCCCTGGTACCTGGCCGGACACGAGGTTCCGGCGGAGGAACGGGCCCGGCTCCTGGTCGAGCCCACGCTGGACGCGGCACTGGAGCGTCTGACGCGCCTGCCGCACGCCGGGTAGCGCCACCGCGCCACCCGGTCACGAGTTGCAAACGTACGAACAAGTGGACTACGGTACGCCGTCTCTCTGCGTCCGTCGGATTCTGGTGAAAGGTGCATATGGAGCGCGAAGTCGTCCTGACCGAAGAGGGCTACCACAAGCTCAAGGAGGAGATCGAGTATCTCTCCACCGTCAAGATGCGGGAGGTCGCCGCGCGCATCAAGGAGGCGCGTGAGTTCGGGGACATCTCGGAGAACTCCGAGTACGACGACGCCAAGAACGAGCAGGCGCAGGTCGCGGCACGCATCTCGGGTCTGGAACAGCAGCTCCGCAACGCGCGGGTGGTGGACGCCGAGCACGTCTCGACCGAGACGGTGTCCATCGGGGCGCGGGTCACGCTGAAGGACCTCGGCAGCAAGAAGAACACGGAGTACTCGCTGGTGGGCTCCGCCGAAGCGGACCCGCGTGCCCACAAGCTCTCGTCCGAGAGCCCGCTGGGCAAGGCGGTCATCGGGAAGAAGAAGGGCGAGAAGATCACCGTCACGACGCCGCGGGGATCGGTCGAGTACCAGGTCATGAAGATCCAGACCGGCGGGCACTGACCCCCCCGTCCCGGCCGAACGCCCGCCGATCGGCGACGCGGGCCCGCAGCTCGCGACCGACCGGGCCGCCCTGGCGCTCCGCCGTCAGCACCAACTCGGTCGCCGCCGACCGGTACGACTCGGCGTCGCGGCGGCGCAACTGCGGGAAGCGGGCGATCGCCGCCTCGGTAGGCATGGAACCGGCGCCCGGCTTCTCGGGGCGCTCATAGGCGCCGCCGGTCACCCGGATCGGATCCTCGAACCATTCCATGATCCACGGGATGTATTCGAGCATCGTCGACGCCGGATGCCAGTAGGCGAGATGGACATGCACCTGGCCCA
>CALMEC010000223.1 GCA_937862675.1 uncultured Actinomycetes bacterium | reverse complement strand
ATCGATCTTCGGGCCGCGCGGGGTGGCCTCACCCTCCGCGTCACCCTCAGCAAGCCTGCGACGGTCCACATGGTCACGCGCCGCCCCGGTGGTCGTACCACCATCGTCAACAGGAGCCTTCCCCGTGGCGGCCATTCGATCCGGCTGATCTCCCGCGCGGCGTCCGGGCGCTACACCGTCGGTCTTCGCGCGATCGACGGCAGCGGCCGACGCTCGACCCAGCGGACGGTGATCGCCACCGTCAGGTGACGACGGCCGAAACCCGGTCTCCCGTTCCTCCCACCGGGAGGGGCATCGTCCGGGAAGGCCGACGCGCAGGCCACGAATGACCTGCAAATCAGCTACTTCTGGCCCACGGATCCCTCCGCGGCGATCTGAGGGGCACGGGTCGCCGACCGAAGGTGAGAACCCATCCCGGATGTTGAGGCGCTCAGATCGCCGCAGAATGCGGCGCACTTCTGAATCACCTGCAAATCGAGACATCCATCGACGCGATCGATCCGGCCTCCCCGGAAGGGCGGGATCGGGCTCGCCGGAGCCTAGGTCGCGAAGTCGTCCGGGGAGACCTCGTCCAGGAACTCCTTGAACTTGTTCACCATGTCCTCGGAGTCGTCGGGCTCGTCGTCGAACTCGATCGCACTCTCGGAGATGAGGTCGTCGGATGCGAAGATGGGCGCGTTGGACCGCACCGCGAGGGCGATCGCGTCACTTGGACGCGAGTCGACGTCGATCTCCGTGCCGTCGGACTGCAGGGTGATGAGCGCGAAGAACGTGTTGTCACGCAGCTCCGTCACCGTGATGCGGGTGATGGACGACCGCAGCTCGCTGAGCATGTCCGTCATGAGGTCGTGGGTCAGGGGCCGGGGCGACTCGGTGCCCTGCAGCTTCATCAGTATCGCCGCCGCCTCCGCGTGGCCGATCCAGATGGGCAGGAACCGATTGCCGTTGACGGTCTTCAGGAGCACGATCGGCTGCTTGCCGACCATGTCGAAGCTGACGCCGTAAATCACCATTTCCTGCATGGCCGACCTCCCCGAATGGATCGCTGACGGCCACGGTCATTATAGGTCGGGCTCCGAACCGGGGCCGAACCGGGGCCGGCGGCGGGTCCCCCCACCGCCGGAGATGCGTCGCCCGGGCGCGTGGTCCGTCCGTGACGTGATACCCTTCCGCGTCGCAGACGGGCGATTAGCTCAGGTGGTTAGAGCGCATCCCTGATAAGGATGAGGTCCCTGGTTCGAGTCCAGGATCGCCCACTTGCCGGCACGGCGCCCCACCGCGATCGCCGGGGGCGCCTGTTTCCAGGCGACGGTCAGCCGGCCGCGTCCGGGTGATGCCCGGGATCGGCCGTGAGAAGGAAGCTCGGATCGACGGCGGACAGCTCGTCGACGAGGGCGCGCAGACTTCCCGCGGTCGTCTCCAGCCCCGAGAGCGCCGCACCCGTGAGCAGGCGGTCCTCGATGGTGCGGACACGGCGTGCGACGGCCTCGACGCAGTCGACGCCGGCGGGGGTCAGTCCCACGAGCCTCCGGCGACGGTCCGCGGGATGCGGCCCGCGTGCCACGAGGCCGCCACGCTCGAGTCCGTCCAGGAGCGCGGTCACCTGAGCCGATCCGGCGCCGAGCGCCTTGCCCAGGTGCCATGGCTCCAGCGGCTCCGGGTATGCCTCTCGCAGCGTACCCAGCAGGCTGTACTGGCTGAACGTGACGCTTCCGGTGCGTCGTGTCACCTGGTCGAAGACCCGCGCCAGTCCTGCGCCGGCGCCGATGACCGCGGCGGCCGTGGTTCCGAGCGCCCGCCACGGCGCGGACGTGGCCGGCGGGGTTTCGGTGTGCTCTTGCTGCGCCATCGGCGTCAGTGTAGCCTCTCGCCCCGTACCGGTCACTCATGGTTGACTAAAGGATGTGAGACATGAGAGCAGCTCGCTATCACGGTCCGCGGGACGTACGCGTCGACAGCATCGACGAGCCGGGCATCCAGAAGGGCACGGATGCGCTCGTTCGCGTCACCAAGGCGTCGATCTGCGGGTCGGACCTGCACTTCTTCAACAACGGCCCGGACCTCGGGCTTGCGCCGGGAACCCGCCTGGGGCACGAGTTCGTCGGCGTGGTCGAGGACGTCGGCGCGGAGGTCACCACCCTGCGTGCGGGCGACCGGGTGGTGGCGCCGTTCGCCTTCTCGGACGGGTCCTGTGCCCACTGCGCGGACGGCCTCCAGACCTCATGCACCGTCGGGGGCATCTTCGGCAGCCCGTTCTGGGGCGAACACGCCGGGGGTGAGGTCGAGGGCGGTCAGGCGGAGTACATCCGCGTGCCGCAGGCCGACGGCACCCTCGTCGTCATCCCGGAGTCGCTGGCGTCGGCGGAGCACGACGCCGCCGTCCTGCCCATCGGCGACGTCTTCTCGACCGGCTACCACGGATCCGTCATGGCCGGGGTCGGCGACGGTGACACGGTCGTCGTCCTCGGCGACGGAGCCGTCGGGGTCTGCGCGGTCCAGGGCGCCGTACTCCGGGGTGCGGGCACGGTGATCCATGTGGGACACCACGACGACCGTCTCGCGATCTCACACGCCAACGGTGCCACGCACGTCGTCAACGCCCGGACGGCGGATCCGCTGACGTTGATCCGCGACCTGACGGACGGTCGCGGCGCGGACGCGGTCATCGAGACGATCTCCGGTGACGCCTCCATCAAGCGGGCGATCGAGTCGGTCCGCGACGGCGGCTCGGTGGCGATCCTCGGGATGGGCCACTACTTCGAGCCGGTCGACCAGCCCGTGTCCGCGCTCTTCATGCGAAACGTGTCACTGCATCCGGGCGTCTGCCCGTCGCGCGCGTACATCCCGGAACTCCTCGGGGCGCTGGAGCAGGGGCGCATCGATCCCGGCGTCGTCCTCACGCACGATCTGCCGCTCGAGGACGCCGCGCGCGGCTTCGAGATCATGGACACCCGTGCCGAGGGATCCATCAAGGTGGCGCTGACGCCCGATTCCTGACGGCGGCGCCACCGACGCCGCCGGGCCCCTGCGGGGGCGCCCTCCGGGAGGGCCGTGGGAACCCGGAGGGCTACCCGGCGTCGTCCTGATGGTCGCCGGTCTCACTCTTGGTGAGCTCGAGGAGCGCCTCGAAGATGTCGTGCAGCCCCTCCTCGGACAGCGGGCCGCGGTTGACGCCCTGGAGGTACTGGTGCATCCACGCCTCCCGGCTCTGGTCCACGAACGCCATGCCGTGCGCCTCCTTGTACTCACGCAGGCGGGCGACCAGCTCCAGTCGCCGGTTGATGGCGGCGATGATGCGGATGTCGTTGTCGACGATCTGTTCACGCATCTGACGCACCAAGGCGTCGCGGGCAACGTCACTCATGGGCGGCCTCGGATCAGGATGGACGGTCGTCCGGACATCGTAGGGGGCGTCGCGGTCCGACGGCGGGGGCGGACCGTCCCCGGGTGCCCATGCCGACGGGCTGTGACCGATCGCCGGCGTGCGGGCCCTCGGCTCGTCGCAATGGTCCGGCCGCGGACCCCGCTGCTCGCCGTCCTCGTCATGGTTTCCGTCCTCGGCGAACGGTTGCCGGCCGCCACGCTGCCGATCACGTCCATCATCCGGCCGCCCACCGCCCGCGGGCGTCCGGCCCGGTCTTCGTCTCAGACGGCGTGCGGGTCGTTGGCGGGACCGTCTCCTTCTGGTGCCGGATGCCGGCCGCCGTCGGTCTGGGCGGTCGCATCGACGCCACCATCGAAGCGATGGCCGTCGGCTGTCTGCCGTGGCGCCTTCGGCGGCGCGTGCTGACCGGGGGCGGACGTGCCGGCCGCAGTCGACCGAAGGAGAGCGTCATCCCCTCCGATGCCGGATCGGGTCGCCGCGACGTCTCACCGGGTCCTGCGCATGACACGCTCGGCGCGTCGTCACCGGCGGCGTCGGGCGTCCGTCATGCGCGTGCCGATGAGATGCGGTTCTCCGTCGCCAATGGTGCATCGGTGGAGTACCCTGTCGGCGTGGACTTCTCCCCCATTCAGATCGCGATGGTCCTGGTCATCGCACTCCTCGTGTTCGGTCCGAGCCGGCTGCCGGAGATGGGCCGCCAGCTGGGCCGCGGTATCCGGGAGGCCAAGCGTCAGATGAGTGACCTGGGCGAGGAGATGACCCGGTCGATCGACGCCGACCAGGCCACATCCTCCGGCACGCAGGTCGCGACGACCACGGAGGTCTCGGCCACGACCTCCGCCACGACCACCGCCGCCGTCGCATCCGTCTCGACGACGGCCGACCGCGATGCGGATCTCCTCGACGGCGTCCTCGTCTCCGGTTCAGATCCGTCCCCGGGTTCGTCGGCCGACACGGCCCCCGTGGACGCCGCGGCCCCCCTCGCCGACGACGATCTCCTGGACGGGATCGTGGTCAGTGGTGAAACCCCGCCCGGTCCGACGCCCGAGGGCTGATGCGTCGTCCCCGTTTCGTCCGGCGCGTCGCACCGGACGAAAAGCTCACCATCGTCGAGCACCTCGACGAACTCCGTCGCCGCATCTTCGTCAGCATCGGCGCCCTCGTCCTCGCGTTCATCGTGATGTACGCGTTCCACAAGGACCTGATGTCGTGGCTTCAGCGTCCCCTGCCGGGCGACCAGGTGCTCGTGACCCTCGCGGTCAGTGAGGCGTTCTTCACGGTGGTGAAGGTCAGCGCGTACGCCGCGCTCATCGTGGCACTGCCCATCTGGCTCTACCAGCTCTACGCCTTCATCATCCCCGCCGTCGGTGAGCAGCCACGGCGGAAGATGCTCGTCGTCGTCGCCGGCATCTCCTCGCTGTTCTTCGTGGGCGCGGCGTTCGGCTACTACATCGTCCTCCCCGTCGCCCTCAAATGGCTGCAGTCGTTCGGCGACGGACTGTTCGCGACGCAGCTCCGGGCGCAGGACTACTACAGCTTCGTCAGCATGTTCGTGCTGGCCAGCGGCCTCATGTTCGAGCTTCCGGTGGCCATGCTCGGCCTCGCCCGGCTCGGCATCGTCCAGGCGGGCGTGTACCTGCGTCACTGGAGGGTGGCCGTCGTCATCATCGCCGTCGTGGCGGCCGCGCTTCCCGGCGGGGATCCCTTCAGCATGATGATGCTGATGGCGCCGCAGCTGGTGCTCTACGCGTTCGGCTACTGGCTGGCGCGGACGTTCGGACGCGAGGCACCGTGGAACCGGACGTCCGAGGAGACGACCGTGGCCGACGGCACCACCACCTCTAGTCCTCCCTGAGTGCGTGCCCGGTGACGTGGAGGAATACGTCCTCCAGCGTCGCCCGCCGGATGGCGCGCAGCTCGCAGGGGATCCCGGTCTCGCGGGCCGCGAGGTACACGTCCTCGCCGCTCGTCGCGAAGAACGACACGATCTCGCCACGGCGATGGAAGCCGCGGGTGTGGCCGGAGAGCCGGTCGACGAGGGCGTCCGCCGCGTCTGACGTGGCCACGAGGTCGACGACCTCGCGTCCGACCTCCGCCTCGATGAGGTCCTGGGGTGCGCCCTCTCTCGCGATGACCCCATGGTCCATCACCACCAGCCGGTCGCAGAGCTGCTCCGCCTCGTCCATGTAGTGCGTGGTGAGCACGAGTGTGACGCCCCGTGAGCGGAGCGCGCGCAGCCGGTCCCACACCAGGTGCCGGGCCTGCGGGTCGAGGCCGGTGGTGGGCTCGTCGAGCAGGACCACGCGCGGGTCGTTGATGAGCGCCCGGGCGATCTGGACCCGACGCTGCATGCCGCCCGACAGGCGGTCGACGGCCCAGTCGGCCCGTTCGCGGAGGCGGACGAAGTCGAGGAGCTCCTCGATGCGCGCGTCGGCGACGCCTGCTTCGATTCCGAAGTAGCGCGCGTAGACCCGCAGGTTCTCGCGCACCGTCAGCTCGATGTCGAGGTTGATCTCCTGGGCGACGACGCCGAGGAGCGCCTTCACCTCTCGCGGCGCCGTCTCCGGGTCGCGGCCGAGCACGGTCAACGTGCCGGCGTCGCGATGTGCCATGCACGACAGCATCCGCATGGTGGTGGTCTTCCCGGCCCCGTTGGGACCCAGGAACCCGAAGCACTCGCCCTGCCCGATCCGGATGTCGATGCCGTCGACCGCGGCGAGCGATCCGTAGCGCTTGGTCAGGCCCCGTGCCGTGACGGCCGCCGCGGCCCCGTCGCCCGGGCCGGCGGTCACCGGTCCGCGGTGGGGGACGGGTCCCCGCCGCGGATCGCCGCGATCGTCATCTCGAGGCCCTGCTCCAGGTGGATCGTCGGCTCCCAGCCCAGCTCTCTGCGTGCCAATGGGATGTCGGGCTGCCGGATCGCCGGGTCGTCCTGCGGGAGGGCCTCGAACACGATGCTCGACGAGCTCCCCGTGAGCCGGATGATGGTCTCCGCCAGGTCCAGCACGGTGAACTCGCCGGGGTTGCCGATGTTGACCGGGAGGTGGTAGTCGGCGCGGATCAGCCGGACGAGGCCGTCGACCAGCTCGCGCACACGGACGGAGAAGGCGCCGCTGAGCGACCGCACCGCCGAGCGCGCGGCTTCGGCGCGCACTGCGCGGTCATCCACCGCAGCGAGCGTATCCTCCGACAGCGCGCCGTCGCCGCCGCCATCGAGCGCGGCGATTTCGGCTTCGAGCTTCTCGAGGCGCGCCGACTGTTCGGCGATCGCGCGATCGAGCTGCTCGCGCCGTGCAGCATAAGCGGCAAGCGCCACCGTCGCCTCGCCAAAGGCGCGCTCGCTCGTCGCGTGTTCCTGTTCGGCGGTGGTGAGGCGCGCGCGCAGGAATTCCTCGCCGCCCTGATTGTTCTGCGTTTCGTCCTTGAGCGCCGCTTCCTCGCGGTCGAGGCGGGAGAGCACTTCGGCGGCATCGACGCCGAGCGCGCGCTCGCGCTCGAGATCCTGCGTGAGCTGCACGATGCGACGGTCGAGCTCGTCGACGCGGTTCCTGGCACGCGTCTCTTCGCGGTCGAGATCGGCGCGCGCGATGTTGAGCCGCTGCAATGCCGCGGCCGCGATCGCTTCGGTCTCGCGCAGCGGATTGATCTTCTCGTGCAACAGCGTCGAGAGCTTCACCGCTTCGGTTTCGATCTTGATCTTGTCGGCGACCGCGCGTTGCGTGAGGTGAACGGCGTTCTCCGCTTCGTTCACCGCGTGCTCGGCTTCGCGCCAGCGCATCGCCATCAGGATGCTCTGCTGG
>CALMEC010000222.1 GCA_937862675.1 uncultured Actinomycetes bacterium | reverse complement strand
CTCCGTCAGTCCGCGGATGGTGAAGACCTCGCGGCCGGTGAGACCGAGCGACTCGGCGCTCTCACCGTTCACGAACTGGAGCGGCAGCACGCCCATGCCCACCAGGTTGCTGCGGTGGATGCGCTCGAACGACTCCGTGATGACGGCCTTGACACCGAGGAGCAGCGTGCCCTTCGCGGCCCAGTCACGGCTGGATCCGGTCCCGTACTCCTTGCCGCCGATGACGACGAGGGGCACACCGTCGGCCTGGTACTTCATGGAGGCGTCGTAGATCGACATCTCCTCGCCGCCGGGCAGGTGCACCGTCCAGTTGCCCTCCTTGCCACCGGCGAGCGCGTTGCGCAGGCGGATGTTGCCGAAGGTGCCGCGCATCATGACCTCGTGGTTGCCGCGACGCGAGCCGAGACTGTTGAAGTCGCGGGGCTCCACGCCCTTGGACATGAGGTACTTGCCGGCCGGCGAGCTGGTGGCCATGGACCCTGCGGGCGAGATGTGGTCGGTGGTGACCGAGTCGCCGAGGAGCGCCAGGGCCCGGGCGTCGACGATGTCGGTGATGCCGGGGGCATCAGGGGTGAGGCCGACGAAGAAGGGCGGCTTCTGGATGTAGGTCGAGTTCTCGTCCCAGCCGTAGTTGTCACCGGTGGGGGCGTCCATGGACTTCCAGTGCTCGTCGCCCTCGAAGACACTGGCGTAGTTGGACGAGAAGACGTCCGGGCCGATGGCCTCGGCCATCACCGCGTCGACCTCCTCGCGGCTGGGCCAGATGTCGGCGAGGAAGACGTCGTTGCCGTCCTTGTCCTGGCCGAGGGGCTCCTTGGTCAGGTCCTTGTCGACGCGACCGGCGAGAGCGAAGGCGACCACGAGGGGCGGCGACGCGAGGTAGGCGGCGCGGACGTTGGCGTGCACGCGACCCTCGAAGTTCCGGTTTCCGGAGAGCACCGCGGCGACCACGAGGTCGTTGTCCTCGATGGCCTTGGTGATGGGCTCGCTGAGCGGGCCCGAGTTGCCGATGCAGGTGGTGCATCCGTAACCGCCCAGCTTGTTGAGCGGCTCGGTGAGCCCGGCGTTCTCGACGTAGCTGGTGACGGCACGGCTACCCGGAGCGAAGCTGGTCTTGACGTGCGGCGGGGTGGTGAGGCCCTTCTCGACGGCCTTCTTCGCCAGGAGGCCGGCGCCGATCATGACCGACGGGTTGGAGGTGTTGGTGCAGCTGGTGATGGCGGCGATGGTGACCGACCCGGATCCGAGCGGGAAGGTCTCGCCGTCGTCGGTGACGTCGACGGTGGCGTAGTGCGGCCCGTTGCCGTTCTGAACGAGGCCCTCCGGGTAGTTCTCCCGGAATTCGTCGTCCACGTTGGGCAGCGTGACACGGTCCTGCGGGCGGCGCGGACCGGCCATGGAGGGCTCGACGTCGCCCATGTCCAGGCTGAGGTACTCGTCGTACTCGGGGTCGGGGCTGTCATCCGTGCGGAAGATCCCCTGCTCCTTGGCGTACGCCTCGACGAGCGCGACCTGATCCTTGGAACGGCCGGTGAAGGCCAGGTAGCGGAGCGTCTCGTCGTCGATCGAGAACATGCCCCCGGTGGCGCCGTACTCCGGCGCCATGTTGGCGATGGTCGCGCGGTCGGCGAGGGGGAGGTTGGAGAGGCCGTGGCCGTAGTACTCGACGAACTTGCCGACGACGCCCTGCTTGCGCAGCATCTCGGTGAGGGTGAGCACGAGGTCGGTGGCGGTGGCGCCGGACTTCAGCTCGCCCGTCAGCTTGACGCCGACGACGACCGGGTTGGGCTGGGCGAGGGGCTGGCCGAGCATGCAGGCCTCGGCCTCGATGCCGCCGACACCGAACCCGAGCACGCCCAGGCCGTTGACCATGGTGGTGTGCGAGTCGGTTCCGACCAGCGTGTCCGGGAAGGCGGCGAGCTCACCGTCGACCTCACGCGGGATGACGACCTCCGCGAGGTACTCGACGTTGACCTGGTGGACGATGCCGGTGCCCGGCGGCACGACGCGATAGTTGCGGAACGCCTGCTGCGCCCAGCGGAACACCGAGTAACGCTCGGCGTTGCGCTGGTACTCGAGGTCCACGTTCTGGGCGAACGCCTGGGGCGTGCCGAAACGGTCGACCTGGACGCTGTGGTCGATGACGAGGTCGACGGGCACGAGCGGGTTGATCTTCTGCGGGTCCCCGCCCAGGTCGACCATGGCGTCGCGCATGGCGGCGAGGTCGACGACACACGGAACCCCGGTGAAGTCCTGGAGGATGACGCGCGCCGGCATGTACGGGACCTCGGCGGCGGCACCGCTGTTGGGGGCCCACCCGATCAGGTTGCGGACGTCGTCCTCGGTGACGAACTCGCTTCCGCAGTTACGGAGCACGTTCTCGAGGAGGATCTTGACCGTGTAGGGCAGTCGCGGCAGATCTGCACCGGTCGCGTCGAGACGCCAGATCGCATGCTTGCGGCCCCCGACGTCAAGGATGGATTTGGCCCCAAACGGATCGCTGCTGCTCATGCTGCTCCCAACTCGTGGACGGACGCTCAACCAGATAAGATACCGGAACGGCGCCGTTTTCCCTTCCTTTTTCCTGAGTTCTTCGCGCGTCCGACGACACCTTGGCTCACCCTACGACCAAGCAGGCACGGCAGGCGGCATCCCCCGATGATCGGGATCCCCGGGCACCGGTCATCGCTCCGCCCCAGCTCGTCCGACGGCGCTCGCCGACCCAGTCCGCACTGTCGTTCGGCCTCTTCGCCGCCTTGGTCTCGATCGCGATCTGCGCGACGGTCTACTTCTTCACCGGGTCGATCCCGGACTCTGCCGCCGGGTGGGCGCTCCAGGTGGGCCTGCCGTTCCTCGTCCCCCTGATGGTGGCGCCCATGCTCACCATCGGCATGTTCCGCGCCACGCACGACCTGCACGAGCGCACGCGCCAGCTGGAGGAGGAGGTCACGGCGCGCCGCCGCGCCGAGGAGCGCCTCGCCGTGCTCGCCGCCGTCGACGACCTCACGCAGGTCCTCAACCGGCGGGAGTTCTTCTCTCGCGCCCAGAGCCTCGCGCAGAACGCCCGTCAGCCGATGGTCGTGGCCATCCTCGACCTCGACAACTTCAAGCTGCTCAACGACACCAGCGGCCATTCGGCGGGCGACGACGTCCTCCGGCGCTACGGGGCGATGCTCCGCGACGAGACGCGCCCCGAACGTGCCGCCGTGATCGGGCGGCCGGGCGGCGAGGGGTTCGGCGTCATCCTCCCCGGGCGGACGGTCGACCCCGGGAGCGCGGCGATCGCGGTCTTCGAGTCCATCCGGCGGGCGACGGAGAGGCTCGGCCGGCAGGTGACGAGCAGCATCGGGGTGTCCGACTGGCATCCGCCGGAGGACTCGATCGACGCCGCCCTGGGACGCGCCGACGGCGCCCTCTACCGCGCCAAGCAGCAGGGGCGCAACAACGTGCAGATCGTGCGCCGCGACGACCACCCGCACGGTGTGCCGTCCGACGGCTCGCCGGTCTCGCGGCGCTGATCGCCCGCACCGGCCCGCGGTCCGCCTGCCGCGCCGTCCCGTCTGCGGTCACCACGGCCTGATGTCCACGCCCAGAGCACCAAGCGCCGGCCTCCGCGCGTCCTGACAGCGTTCCCGCCGGGGGGTCGCGGGCCGGCTGCCGGAGCAGGACGGGCGTCGTCCGTCCGGGGGTCGATCGGGAGGCATGACAGGCCCGGCCGGCCCGTGGCGTCACGTCGCGGATGTCAAGTGTCCGATCGACCACGCCGAAACTATGGAGCTGCCCGATTTCGCGGATTTAGAGGTTCTCCACCGTCGGCCGCGTCCGGCAGGCCGATACATGAGCACACTTCCCCACCATCCCGTCGCCGTCGTCGACCGGCCGGCCGACGGCCTCCCGTATCCGGCTCCGCGCAACGGGTCCGGACGCGCGGAACGCTGGCTGCACCGCCGCACACCCCCGGTGCAGCGGGGACTCCGCCGGCTGGGCGTCGCACTGATGCTGATGCCGCTCATCGTGCTGCTCGCGTGGCGGCTGCCGGACATCATGACCGACCGGATCCTCGTCTGGTACGGCATCACGGTCCTCGCCGGCTCCATCGCCCTCCTGTTCATCGCCTACACGAGGTACGACGATCCCAGCGAGACCACGCTCGTCCGCCGGCCACGCGACGCCGGTTCGTTCCCATCCCTTCCCGCCACGCCGTCCGTGACGCTCCTCGTGGCGGTGAAGGACGAGGTGGAGAACATCGAGCGGTGCGTCCGATCCATGGTCGCGAGCGACTACCCGAACCTCCACGTGATCGTCGTCGACGACGGCTCGACGGACGGCACCGTGGAGGTGCTCCGGCGGCTGGAGGTGCCGCTGGGATTCATGCTGCTGACCCTCCCGAAGAACGTCGGGAAGAAACATGCCCTGACCCGTGCCGCCCAGCTCGCCACGGGCGACGTCCTCGCGTTCACCGACTCCGACTGCATCCTCGAGCCGTCGGCGCTGTCGCGCTGCGTCCGAGCACTGGTCACCCACCCGGAGCTGGGGGCGGTCAGCGGCCATGCGCGCGCACTCAACCGGGACGCCTCGCTCCTGGCGCGCATGCAGGACGTCTGGTACGAGGGCCAGTTCCGCGTCATGAAGGCGGCCGAGGCCACCTTCGGCTCGGTCACGTGCGTGTCCGGGCCCCTGGCGGTCTTCCGGCGTGACGCGGTGCTCAACTACCTCTCCGCGTGGGCGTACGACAGCTTCCTCGGCGGAGAGTTCCGCTTCGCCACCGACCGGCAGCTCACCGGATACGTCCTCGGCCAGAAGTGGACGGGCCGGTCGCTCAAGAAGGAGCACGCCGGCTCGCCGTTCGTCGAGAGGGAGTACCCGGAGCGCATGTGGCGGGTCGGATATGTGCGCTCGGCCCTCGTGTGGACCAACGTTCCCACCGGTGTGCGCGCGTTCTGCCGGCAGCAGATCCGCTGGAAGAAGAGCTTCATCCGCAACTGCTTCTTCACGGGCAAGTTCATGTGGCGGCGCGGTGTCGGAAGCGCGTCCCTGTACTACGGCCACGTGCTGTGGGTGCTGGCCGCACCCTTCATGGCGTTCCGGCACATGGTGTGGGCGCCCCTGCACGGCCTGTGGTTCCTGACCCTGCTCTATCTGGCCGGCGTGACCTTGAAGGGGTGCGCGTACGGGCTGGCGTACGCGTTCGACAACCGCGGCGACTCCGCATGGCGTCTGCGCCCGGCGATGAGCCTCCTCTCGTCCGTGATGCTGTCCTGGATGCTGGTCTACTCGGCGCTGACCATCCGCCGCGGGATCTGGAGCAGGAAGTCGTGACCGGCCGTCGCATGATCCGACGCGTGATCCGTGTGGGCGGTGCCGTGCTCGCCGCGGTCGCCGTGACGGCTCTCTATCTCCTCGTCTTCACCGGCGGAGCGATCCTGTGAGCCCCGGAGAGGGGAGACGCCGCGCCGAACCGGGCCGCGGGGCAGGCGCCGTTCTGTGGGTCGTGTGCCTGATCGTGCTCATCGCACCGTTCCCGGTCGCCTACCACTTCAACCACCGCGACACCCTCCCGCCGCGTGTCTCGACCCCCGCGGCCCATGTCGCGCCGGCCGGCGTCGCGTCGGCCGGTCTTCCCGCCGGTGCGTCCGCGCCGGTCGTGCTCGCGTACCACAACATCGCGAGCGAGTCGCCGTCCAAGTACTCGATCACGCCGGAGGCGTTCGAGGCGCAGATGGCCGCATTGGCCGCCGCCGGGTACCGCTCCATCACCGCCGACGAGTTCCTCGACTACGTCGACGGTCGCCCGGTGCCTCGGCGCAGCGTCCTCATAACGTTCGACGACGGCACCGACGGCCTGTGGACCTACGCGGACGAGATCCTCGAGCGGCACGGTTTCACGGGGGTTTCGTTCATCATCACCGGGTTCGTCGGTACCCGGAGGCCGTACTACCTGACGTGGCCCCAGATCACCGCGATGCGCGACTCCGGCCGATGGGACTTCGGCTCCCACACGCGGGACCTGCACCGTCGCGTGCCGATCGACGCGACCGGCACGACCGGAGCCGCCCTCTCCCGGCGGCGGTGGCTTCCGGAGCAGGACCGGACCGAGACCGCCGCGGAGCACGTCGAACGCGTCCGCGGTGACCTCATCGGCTCGATCGACGACATGACGGCCCATGGACTGCCGCGGCCGCAGCTCTTCGCATACCCGTTCTCCGAGGGCGTCTCCACGGACTCCGCCGCGGGCGACACCGCGCACGAGGCGTCGGCCGTGGTCCACTCACTGTTCCGGGTGTCGATGGTGAACAACGCACCGGGCCTGACGGCGAGCCGCCGGCAGGCGCGGCGCGGCAGGGTGGACCGCCTCGAGCTGACCGACACCGACACCCCGCAGACCCTGCACTTGTCGCCCAGAGGGCGACAAGTGCAGGGGGTGGGGCTGGGAAGTGCGGGGGGGGGGGCTAGGGCTCGATCAGGCCGCGGCGGCCGGGCTCATGGCGATCGACGGCGATCACCTCGTGGCCGAGGCGACGCAGGATGCCGGCCAGCGCCCGCGCCATCGAGCGGTCACCGGAGGGGATCGGATGGTCGAGTGGCTTCAGCGGCGTGTGAAACGCGATCCGCATGGGCCGGGACATAGCATCTATCGCGGCAGGCGGGCGAGGAGCCGCTCGATGCCGGCCTCGAAGGAGAAGCGCTGGCGCACGACGTCGTGGCCATGCTGGCCGAGCCCGGCGCGCAAAGCCGGATCGCGGATCAGCCGCTCGAGCGCCCGGGCCAGCGCCGGCGGGCTCGAGGGCGGCACCAGGAGGCCGCCCCTGCCATCCTCGATCAGCTCGGGAATCGCCGAGACATTGGTCGAGACGCAGGCCAGCGACTGGCTCTGCGCCTCCATCAGCACGTTGGGCAGGCCGTCGCGGTCGCCGTCGGCGGTGATGCGGCAGGCGAGCGCGAAGATGTCGGCGCGGCGATAGGCGGCGACAGGCATGAGCGACCTCACGAGAACAGGATCGACGACAACCGTCGACGGCCCGACCGGGTGATATCGGAGCCGGCGCCCGCCGCCTCGAAGTTGAGCGCAACGCCCTGCTTCTCGGCGAGGCGGGCGAGTTCCGATCCGTGCCGGGCCAGCAGTGCCTTGTTGGCGGTGACGACGTGCTTCCCGGCTTTCAGCGCAGCCTCGACGGCTGCTTTCG
>CALMEC010000221.1 GCA_937862675.1 uncultured Actinomycetes bacterium | reverse complement strand
CCGGTGATCGGGAGGATGTCGACGAGGAGGCAGCCGATGCGGTCGTCGGGCGCATCCCGTGGCCGCCGTCCCGGTACGGAGGGGGATGACGTGGCATCGGCGATCGCGGCCCCGCAGGGCGACATCGGCCGTCCGACGCTGTCGGCCCAGAACATCACGTTCGGGTACCAGGAACGCGTGGTCGGCCGTGATCTCTCGCTGGTGGTCCCACCCGGATCCCTGACGGTCATCGTCGGGCCCAACGCCTGCGGCAAGTCGACGCTGCTCCGCGCGCTCAGCCGGCTCCTGCGCCCCTCCGACGGGACCGTTGTCCTGGACGGCCAGGACATCCACTCGCGGAGCACGAAGGAGGTCGCTCGCCGCCTCGGGCTGCTGCCGCAATCGGCCATCGCGCCGGAGGGCATCTCGGTCGTCGACCTTGTGGGACGCGGACGCTTCCCATACCAGAGTCTCCTCAGTCAGTGGTCACGCGCGGACGAGGAGGCGGTGGACGCGGCCCTCGAACGCACGAACACCCGTGACCTCGCGCTGCGCTCGGTGGACGAGCTGTCGGGCGGGCAGCGTCAGCGCGTGTGGATGGCCATGGTGCTGGCGCAGGAGACGCCGCTGATGCTGCTCGACGAGCCGACGACCTTCCTCGACATCGCGCACCAGATCGAGCTCATGGAACTGCTCCGACGGCTCAACCGAGACGAGGGGCACACGATCGTCGCCGTCCTGCACGACCTCAACCAGGCGGCCCGCTACGCGTCGCACCTGGTCGCGATGCGCGACGGCGTCATCGTCGCCCGTGGCGCGCCGTCCGAGATCCTCACCGCCCAGCGGGTGAAGGAGGTCTTCGAACTGACCTGCCGGGTCATCGAGGATCCCGTCTCGGGAACCCCGCTCATCGTCCCTGACCCCGATGCCGATCGGGCCGCGACCGGCCGGGCCTGAGGCGATCGCGAGGTTCGGGCGTCCGAGCGGTCTTGCCGGAGGCGAAGGGGGCGGAGCTATCCGATCATCGTGATGGTGACGGCGAAGGGCGCGCCGATGCTCGGGCTCGCGACGGTGACCGATCCCGATCCGTCGCTCACGCGCTCAGGTGGGATCACAACCAGCACGCCGTCGGCGGTCGGGGTCACCACCAGTGGGGCCGTGCGGGTGTTCGCCACCAGCTGGCCGGCGAGTGCGGCGGGCGTCATCTGTGGTGAGGCGATCAGGAAGGTCGGTGCCGCCTGATTCTGGGACCAGTTCAGACCGGCAGAGCGCACGCCGCCCGCGGGGGCACTGATGCTCACCCCGCCGCCGGGTCCGGCGGCCGGGCCGCCGCCTCCGATGAAGCCACGCGCCTCCGCCGGGAGTCGGGTCGGGCTTCCGGGGACGCGAAGCTCGCCGCATACTGCGCTGGTCGCGGTTGCCAGCGCGCGCGACCAGCGTGCGTCGCCGATCTGATCCATCACGGCGGTCGGCGTGGTGAGGGGACGGGTTGCCGCGGCCGTAAGCGTGCGACGGATGAGGCCGGGGGTGTCCGCCTCGAGGGCGGCCCACACGGCGAAGCTTAGGTACGGGTCGTCCGACGCCGTCGCCGTGGGGTCGAAGTTCTGGCAGAAGCCCATCGCCTGCACGCTGCCGCCGCTGATCCAGCGGCGGCCGTCGGCGGTCGCGATCACCGGGCCGGAGAAGGGCGCCGGCTGGAGCCCGGCCGATGCCCAGTCGGCGGGGCCCTCCATGGCGCGGAGCGCGTTCTTGCCCCTGCCGAGG
>CALMEC010000220.1 GCA_937862675.1 uncultured Actinomycetes bacterium | reverse complement strand
CAGATTCCGGGGGGGGTGGGGTGGCGGAAAAGTGTGAGGGGGGCACGGGGGGCGTGGCCTACCCCCGTGGGGGGGACGAGCACCCGGGGGCCCGGCGCCCCGCGGTAGGCGGGGGTGCCCGGGATGCCGCCCGCCGGGTCGAACGACTGGAAGCGCAGACGCGACGGCGGCGGGAGCTCACCGGCCGCCTGCAGCGGCGCGATCTCGGTGCCGAACCCGAGGTCGACGATCGCGATGCGAAGACCGGCCCCGCCACGACCGATGTCGGCGAGGGCCGCGGCACCCGTGCGCTCGACCCCCTGGCCGATGATCGCGTCGTCGGGATACGCGCTGGGACTCGGGGCGACCGACGCGACGCCCGGGATGGTCCTCAGCGCGCGCTGCTGCGCCGGGGTGCGGGCCACGACCTGCAGGCCGCGGTCCGTGCGACGGCTGGCGCGGATGCCCCGCCGGCGCAGTTCGGCGCCCACGGTCGCGTTCTGACCGGGTGCGATCGCGACCTCGACCGAGACGGGACGGGGCTTCGGCGCGGGGCGGGTGCGGGCGTCCGCCACCACGGGGACGACGAGACCGCAGACGAGGACGACGCTGAGACGTCGGAGGGATGAGGGCATACAGGTGGAGAGCTAACCAAACGTGCGGGCCGGGCGCTACTCGGCCGGGGACGCCACGCGGATCGTCAGCTCGACCGTGGTGCCCTGTCCCTCGACGGAGGCGAGCCGGACGGCACCCCCGTGGTCCTCCAGGATGGACCGCGTGATCGCCAGACCGAGACCCGTTCCGCGGATGCCGCGTCCGGATGCGTTGGGGGCCCGGTAGAAGCGGTCGAACACCCGGGCCTGCTCGTCCGCGCCGATGCCGATGCCGGAGTCGGCGACGACCACGACGGCCAGTGCGCCCCGGACGACGAGTGAGACGACGACACGACCGCCCGCCGGCGTGAACTTGACCGCGTTGGAGACCACGTTCAGGACGGCTCGCTCCAGGGCGGTGGGATCACCGACGACATGCACCGGCATGCGCCCGAGATCGGACCGGAGGGCGACCGATCCGGCGACGGCCTCGGGAGTGAGCAGCGTGACCGCGTCGTCGATCACCCCGCGCAGGTCGACGCGTGAGCGCACCCGCCCCACCGCCGCCGACTCCGCCCGGGACGGCACCAGCAGGTTCTCGATCAGCTCGCGCAGCCGCGTCGCACCCCGTTCGACGATCTCGAGTACGTCGTCCACGTCCGGGGGAAGATCCCCGTAGTCGCCGTCTCGGAGCATCTCGACATAGCCCTCGATGGCGGTGAGCGGCGTACGCAGCTCATGACTGACGTTGGACACCAGCTCCGTCTTCTGCCGATCGATCTCCCGCATCTCGACCGAGACCCGGTACTCCCGCGCGATGATGCGGACGTTGGCGAGCGACTGCCCGACGGCTGCGCCCGCCTCGCCGGCGGCCTCCATCTCGGCGTCGGTCCACCGGGGCGCCGACGGACCGCGCCCCAGCAGCATGTATCCGAGGACCTCGTCGCCGGCACCCAGCGGGACGACCAGCAAGGTGTCGACGCCCCGTGGCGCAAGTTCGAGCCAGATGCCGAGTTCGTCGTCCGGGCCGATCAGGGACCGGCGTCCCTCCGTGTCGGGGAGGCGGGCGACCCGCCCCTCCGCCCAGAACGCCACCGACGTCCGCTGGAACAGGCGCCCCAGGGGTTCCGGGAGCGCCCCGTCGTCCGTGTCCGGCACGGTCACCACGAACCCGTCCGGATTGAGAGCATCGGAGAACACCCGCAGCCAGACGTGGTCGACCGCGAGCTCGTCGCGCATGGTGAGCGCGGTGCCGAGGGCGATCGCGTCGAAGTCGAGCTCGGCGCGGATCTGCCGGTTGACCGAGAGCAGGACACCGGCCAGTGCCCGCCGCTCCTCCTCCCGCCGCGCGGCGTCCTCGCCCGACACGGCCAGGTCGTTCAGCGCGACCCCGACCTCGCGGAGATCGATCAGGGCCGCGTCGTCGACGCGGGCGTCACCGTGTCCCGCCATCAGCCGGCGCATCACGGCGGCGACGGCCGCCACCTCGGCATGCAGCCGGCGGCGGCGGCGCGACACGGCCACGGCCGCCGTGCCGACGACGAGCGCGACGACGGCCGCCGCGAGGACGATCACCACCGGTGTCACGGAGACCTCCTCGCCACCCACCGGACCGGCCGGCGGCCGCTCGCGGACGCATGCGGACGATCGGCGCGCCGCGATCGCCGGATAGCCCGGCGGACCGGCGCGGCCGCCACCGGCGGACGGCGCGTCACGATCCCTCGTCGGAGGTCGATGAGCCGCCGAACCCCTGGCGTGACATCACACCCCACACCGCCGTCTTGCCCCGCAGCGCCGCCCACCACCCCTGCAGACGCCAGACGGCGGTCATCTGCCGGTACCCGAAGTTCTCGGCGATGACCGCCGTCACGGCACGCCGGATGTCCTTGCCGCGCCGGTAGCGCCGGAAATGGATCGTGTCGATGACGATCGCCGCCAGCGACACGAAGAACCCGTAGGTGTAGGCCACCAGGATGAACAGGACGGCGTACTGCCACGGAACCACGCCGAGCGCGAGACCCAGCGGCACCACGATCATCCCGATCACCTCCAGCAGCGGGGCGATCATCTCGAACAGCCAGTAGTACGGGATCGCCACCATGCCGATCCGGCCGTACCGCGGGTTGAGGCACATCCGCCGATGCTTCCACAGCACCTCCCACAGCCCCCGGTGCCACCGCCGCCGCTGACGCGCCAGCACGGAGATCGTCGGCGGCACCTCCGTCCAGTTGGTGGGCTCGGCGACGAAGCCCACGCTGTACGGGGTGCCCGACCTGCGGTGGAGTGCATGCAGTCGCGTGACCAGCTCAAGATCCTCCCCGATGCAGTACGAGTCGAGGCCTCCCGCGCTGAGGACCACGTCGCGGCGGAACACGCCGAACGCACCGGAGATGAGGAGCAGCGCATGGGCGCGTGCCCACCCCTGCCGGCCGAGGACGTAGGCGCGGATGTACTCGACGGCCTGGATGCGCGGCAGGTACTTCGGCGACATGCGCACCTCGAGCACCCGCCCGCGGTCGACCACGCAGTGGTTGATCGGCCGGATGCTGCCCCCCGACCCGATGCAGCGCAGGGGGTCGTCCAGGAAGGGCTGGACGACGGCGAGGAGCGCGTTCGCCTCCAGGACCGAGTCGGCGTCCACGAACGCGACGAGATCCTTCGATGCGTGGTTGATGCCCACGTTGATGGCGTCGGATCGTCCGCTGTTCGGCTTGTCCACGACCAGCAGGCCACCGCGTCCGTCCCGCGGGATGTAGGTCGCCGTCGGCTCGACGCGCGTGGTGATCGCACCGTGCGTCTGTGGCTCGACCCGGATCAGGGAGAATCGCTCGATCAGGATCTGGAGTGTCCTGTCGGAACTCCCGTCGTTGACGACGACCACCTCCACCTCGGGGTAGGTGAGGGCGAGCAGCGCCTGGATCGACTCGACGATGCCGACCTCCTCGTTGTACGAGGGGACGACGAGGCTGATGCCCGCGACGCGTCCGGATGACAGCAGGTGCTCCGCCCCCTCGAGGTGCGCCCGTCGCCGGTCGCGATACGAGCTGGACCAGCCCAGGACGATGAGCGCGAGGAACGACGTGTTGAGCACGAGGAAGTAGGTGATGATGGGCCAGGAGAGCGCGACGACGAGCGCTTCCACGACGGACCGCAGTCCGTCCACGAAGGACGCCGTGGCGAGCGGGCACGGGTCCATCAGGCCACCCGCCACTGGGGATCGCTCTCCGGATCGTCCGCCCCGGACGCCAGGACGCAGCGCTGGTACGCGGCGGCGATCGACACGTTCCGGGGCGCCTTCACGCGAAGACCGCGCAGGGTCGTCAGGCCGACGAGCGGGATGTCGGCGATGACGTTGGCGGCGGCCATGCCCACAGCCGGATCATCCGACATGGCGAACAGGCAGAGGACCTCCATGGCCTCGTCCGTGGTGATCTGACCGAGCGCCTCGATGGCGGCGAGGGCGACCGACAACGCGGGGTCGGCGGTCGTCGACGCGACCAGGTATCTCACGGAGGTGTCGTCGCCGATGCGTCCGAGGGCCAGTGCGGTGAGGCGGCGGACGTCGCGGTCCTCGTCGTTGACGACCAGGTCGTGGAGGGTCCCGAGCGCGGCGCGGATCCGGCTCTCCCCGACAACGGCGACGGCGACGCTGCGGACCTCGGGCAGCGGGTCCCGCAGGACGCTGAGGATCTCACCGGAGATGCGGTCGCCCATCGGCTCGAGCGCCTCGATCGCGGGGCCGATGTGGACGCCGCCGCGGGCCACCGCCCGGATGACCGCGCCCGCGGTGGACGGATCGGAGATCTGCCCGAGCGCGCGGACCGCCACGGCACGCACGTCCGGGTCGCCGTGGGCGAGCAGACCGGCGATGGGCTGCGCCGCCGCGGCCCACCGGGCGTTCCCCAGGTTCTGGGCCGCCCGGGCGCGTCCGAGGGCGGAGCCCCGCCCCAGCCGCGCGAGCTGCGACTCCATGACCCCTCGTTCCACCAGGAGGGAGGACAGACGCTCCACCGCGGCACCCTCGAACTTCGGCATCACCCGGAACGCCTCGTCCACCACGATCTCCCAGTTCCGGCCCCGCAACGCCTCCAGCTCCGCCCGGATCCCCGCGGCCTCCTCGTCGCTGTCGACCGCGAGGAGCTCGATGACCAGGGCGTGTCCGCGCTCCACCAGCGGATCGCGACGACCGGCCCGCAGCCGACGGGCCAGCTGGACGACGACGAGGATGACGAGGAGTGCAAGGGACGCGCCGAGCACTCCCGCGAGCGCCCAAGGCAGGACGGCTTGGGTCACCCGGTCCAGCACGTCAGGGCCCCAGCCGTGAGGCGATCCGGGCGAGAAGCGCCCGGGGGCTGAAGGGCTTGGTCACGTAGTCCGTCGCCCCCGCCGCGAATCCGCGTTCCACGTCCTGCTCCTCGGCGCGCGCGGTGAGCAGGATCAACGGGAGATCGGCCAGCCCCTCCTGTCCCCGGATCTCACGGATGACATCGAGACCGGACAGCCCGGGCATCATGATGTCGAGCACCCCCAGGTCCACATGCGTCTTCGCGAGGACCTGCAGTGCCTCCGCACCGTCGACCGCGGTCACGACGTCATAGTTCGCCCTCCGCAACTTGGTGGCGACCAGGTTCCGGATGTCCGGATCATCATCGGCGACGAGGATTGTGGGCATGGATGCACGGGCAGAGGGGGTCGAGACCGCACGGATCGTGTGGCCTGGACACTTTCGCACCCGATGTCGCCGTCCCTCCAGCTCCACGGCCCCCTCTTCTCAGGGTGAGACGCGCGCCGAGGAATGCCGCGGTCCTCTGCGGCCGACGGTCCGCACGCGGGATGTCCACGGGCGATGGAGGCGGAGCGCCCCCGGCACGACCGTCCGCACCTGCCGGCTGCGGCCGCATCCACGAGGACCGGTCAGATCCCGCTTCCGGCCGGCCCCCGAACCGTCGGCCCGCGCGGCCTCTCCCGATGGCACCGGACGTGTGGACACGGCACGACGGGGTCTCCCCGCACGATCCCGGGCACCGGGACCTCACCGGAAGGTGACGGCGTACCGGCGTGTGGTGGAGTTGCCACGGGCGTCGAAACCCCGGACGACGACCCGGTAGGCCCCCGGCGGGTAGCGCTCGGTGTGCAGGAGCCCGTCGGCACCGGGACCGCGGTCCGTCAGGCGGTACCAGAAGTCGGTCGTGAAGTGGTGACGCGTCGATCCCACCGTGTAGGCCACATCGCCCTGGGCCCACGTCGGGATGACATCGAAGCGGAACGTTGTCGTCGGCGGGACGACCGCACGCCCGCCGATCGCCGGGACGACACGATAGGTGAGGCCGTACAGGCCGGTGTGCGTCCCACCGTCACTCTGGATGTCGGCGGCGTTGACCGCCAGGACAACGGGACCGTGGAGTTGCGAGATCGGCATGCGCACCCCGGTCGGGGCGTAGGCATCCAGGCCGTTCAGCACCGGGCGGGCGGTGTCCGTGTAGGGGGACAGTCCGCCGGCCACGAGCGGATTGACCGGGGGGCCTCCGGGAACGGCGAAGCGGGTGAGGTGCACGTGTCCCTGTCCCGGGTACACGGTGCCGAGGACGGTCCGGAACGCCGTGACACGTGTTCCCGTCGGGACCGGATGCGCCAGGTGCCAGTAGCCGAACCGCCCGACGATCACGTACCGGTCCCAGTCGCGACCGCCGCTCCGCGCGATCCCGGACTCGACCGCGTATACCGGGGTACCGTCCCGCGCCTCGATGTCGACACCCGTGTGGATGACGCGTCGTCCGATCGGGGCGATCGGGTCGAGTGCATCGAGGAGCAGCGAGCGGGTGGCGCCCTGCGCGGTGATCCCGGCGTCGAGCCACCCGCGTGGCTCGCCGAACGTCGCTCGCAGCACGTGACGCCGGTGGAACGGACGCACCGGCCACCCGAACCGGACCGGCGGCACGTGCCCGGCCCCGATCGGCGTGGCCGGGCGGAACACGCGGATGCCGTGCGGATACCAGCGGCGACGGTCGTGGAGGAAACGCGCCGGCACCTCGGTCGCGGAGAGCGGCACCACCGTGCGGGTGACCGGCGCGCCCGGACGGGCATGCATCGACCGGGCCACCACGATCGTCAGCACGCCGACGACGGCAACCCCGAGAAGAAGCCACCGGGCATGGCGGGAACGGATCACTCGCATCGGCGCCAAACGTTTTCCACCCCCGGGCCTCCCCCGCACCAATCCCGCCCGGGAGCAGGGGGACGCCCCTCCCCC
>CALMEC010000219.1 GCA_937862675.1 uncultured Actinomycetes bacterium | reverse complement strand
CGGGTGGAACGCCTGTCGCGCCGGGGCAAGTACCTGCGATTCGAGCTCGCCTCGGGGGACACCATGGTCGTGCACCTGCGCATGACCGGTCAGCTCCATCTCCACACGGGTCCGGTGCGCGGCGACCGGCATCGTCGTGTGCGTCTTCGCTTCGACGACGGCACCGTCCTGGACTTCGTGGATCTCCGGCGCTTCGGCCGCCTCTGGATCGTCCCCGCCGACCACCCGGATCCGGAGGGCTACTGGGACCGTCGCACCGGTGTGGAGCCGCTCTCGGACGACTTCACGGCCGAACGGCTCGGTCGCGAGCTGGCGGGACGGCGCACATCGATCAAGGCCGCGCTCCTCGACCAGCGCAAGGTTGCGGGCCTCGGGAACATCTATGCGGACGAGGCGCTTTTCCAGGCCGGGATCCATCCGCTGACCACCGCCGGGGAACTGTCGTCCGACGCCATATCGCGTCTGCGTGACGCGATCGTCGACCGGCTGAATGCCGGCATCACCTCCGGAGGTGCGTCCATCGACCGCTATCGCGATACGCTCGGCCGGCCGGGCACCATGCAGGACATGCTCCGGGTGCACCTCCACGAGGGGGATCCGTGTCCGCGCTGCGGGACGACCATCCAGAAGATCCGCGTGGCCCAGCGCGGAACCTACGTCTGCCCGGTATGTCAGCCGGTCGCCTGACCGACGTCCCCGGCGTCCGCGTCGGGCACTGGAGCGACCCCGGCGTCCCCACGGGCTGCACGGTCGTCCTGCCGCCGGACGGCATGGTCGGTGCCGTCGACATCGGCGGGGGCGGCGCCAGCACCCGTGAGACCGGCCTCTTCACCCCGGGGTTCGGCGAGCGTGCGGTGTCGGCGCTCGTCCTGTCCGGGGGATCGGCGTTCGGTCTGGCGACCGCGGACGGGGTCATGCGGTGGTGTGAGGAGAACGGGCGCGGCATGGACACCGGTGGGGCCGTCGTCCCCATCGTGCCGGCCGCGGTGATCTACGACCTCGGCATCGGGGGCGGACGGCCGCGTCCCGGTGCGGAGGAGGGGTACGCGGCCTGCCGGGCGGCATCGGTCGCGCCCCATGCGATCGGCAGCGTCGGGGCGGGGACCGGTGCGACGGTGGGCAAATGGCACGCTCAGCGGGGCTGGTGCAAGGGAGGGATCGGCGCGGCGAGCGACCGCACGCCGGGAGGCCACACGGTGGCCGGCCTCGCGGTTGTCAACGCGTTCGGCGACATCCTGGACGAGCGCGGCGACGTCCTGGCGGGGGTCTGGGTCCCGGGGCGCGGCTTCGCCGGGGCCACGGCGCTCGCCCGTGAGGAGTCACCCGTCCACCCTCGGCTGGCCGAGGGGCGGAACACCACGCTCGTCGCGGTCGTCACCGATGCTCCGATCGGAGGCGTCGGCGCGGGGCAGGTCGCGCGCATGTGCCGTGCCGGGCTGGGACGCGCCGTCAGTCCGGTCGGCACGCCGATCGACGGCGACGTCACGTTCTGCCTCGCCGCCCCCGGCACCGAGAACGCCTTCGTGGCGGGAATGCTGGCGGCGGAGGTGGTGGCCGGGGCCATCCGCGCCGGGGTGCGCGCCGCGACGTCACTGGGCGGTGTTCCGACCGCCGACGAGCGCCGGCGCGGCGGCCGGGGGTGATCGGACGGTCCGACGCCGAGCGCCGTCAGAGGCGCCGGACGGCGATGCCGTTCCTGATGTGCGCGGTCGTCGCCGTGCTCCTCGCGGGTGTGCTCTCCGGCTGCGGCGACGACGGCGCGCATGTCGGCACGATCGAAGGGGAGATCCGGAACCCGCAGAGCGGCGGACGTCTCACCTATCTCGCGACGGAGAGTCTCGACAGTCCCGATCCGGGGCGCACGTACCGCTCGGTGGGCTTCATGGTCGCATTCGCTGTCGGGCGGCCGCTCCTCTCCGCGCCGCAGAGCGCCGACGGGCACATCGAGCCGGAC
>CALMEC010000218.1 GCA_937862675.1 uncultured Actinomycetes bacterium | reverse complement strand
CGGGGGCGGATCGGCTCCCAGGCGGACGCCCTCGTCCATCAGCCGGTCGAGGGTTGGCCCGTCCCACTCGGTGACGAGGTCGCCCGTCGCGGGCTCGTGGTCCGCGGCGACCGCGCCCGCCGCGCGCACCAGGCGGGCGACCCGCGGGTCATCGGTGCCGCCGAGCACGGTCACCACGAGGCCGCGCGCCGCGGCGTCGGTCAGGCGGTCGGCGAGGGCGGGATCCGTGGCACGGGCGACGAGCGCGGTTCCTTCCGCGTGCGTCAACGAAGGATGGCCTCGTAGAGCGGGATGTGGGCGGCGGCGTTGGCGGCCCAGGTGTAGGTCTCCTGCGATCGGCGCAGGGCCTCGGCCTCGAAGCCGGCGCGCCGCGCGTCGTCGTTCAGGATGCGTCGGAGCGCATCCGCCAGGGCGACCTCGTCCGTCGGAGGCACCAGGTAGCCGGTCGCACCGTCGTCGACGATCTCCGGCGTGCCGTCCACGGCCGTGGCGACGACGGCCCGGCCACATGCCATCGCCTCGCACACGACGGTGGGCAGCCCTTCGCTGAGGCTGGGGAGGCAGAAGACGTCACCGGCGGCCATCCACAGGGCCACGTCGTCGTGGGGGACCTTCCCGACGAACCGGACGCGGTCGCCGATGCCCAGTTCCGCGATGCGGGCGTCCAGCGACTCGCGAAGCTCGCCGATGCCGGCGACGACGAGGAGCGGGGGACGCGTCTCGTCGGCCAGCCGGCCCATCGCCTCGATGAGCGTGTCGATCCCCTTGCGGGGGGTGAGCGCCCCGACGAACGTGATGATCCGTTCGTCCGCGGGCAGGTCCAGATCGCGTCGCGTGGCGGCTCGGTCGCGCGGGTGGAACACCCGGGCGTCGGCGCCGTTGGGGACGACGGCCACCTCGCGGCGGGGCTGCGCGAGCGACTCGCAGGCACGGCGCATCGCCTGGGACACCGCGACGACCTGGTCGATCCCGGCCACGGCCTCCACCACCTGCTCCCGCTGCGCCCCTCCGCGTGCCGGCACGTCCAGTACGTCGGCGCGGTGGGCCGTCGCCAGGACCGGTACGCCCAGCTCGGACGCGGCGCCCATCGCGGCCCAGCCGTCCGGTACCAGCATGTGGGCGTGGACGGCGTCGAACGGCCAGCGCTCGTGGATGCGTCGCAGCGGGCCCGCGATGGAGGCGCGCATCGACAGCGCGTTCCAGTGGCCGAGGCGGCCGCCCGGGAGGGTCACCTTGCGGGGGTAGAGCACGCGGAGGCCGTCGTGGACGGCCGTGCCCGGCACGTCGCGGAATCGCCTCCACCGCTTGAGGAGCGGGGGCGCGAACCCCTTGGGCGACACGATGCGCACGTCGTGGCCGAGATCCGTCAGCGCCGTGGCCTGCTCGTGGACGAAGGTGCCTGCCGTGGGATCGGCGGGGCTGGGATACAGGTGTGAGAGGACGAGGATCTTCATGGGTTCGCGTCGCGGTCGGCCCGCGCCAGGATGAGGGTGAGCATGCCAAGTCCGAAGGTGATCCACATCGGTGCGAAGTGAATCACGGACGACGGGCCCATCGCGCCGACGAGGAATCCGATGAGCGCGAGGGCCCCGGAGAGTGCCAGCCAGCGGACGAGCGGGTCCGTCGCGGTGTGCGCCGCGCGCACCTGCCGGCGGAGGAGCGTGACGTACATGCCGATGAACATCAGGAACCCCGGGATCCCGAGGTCGACCAGGAGCTCGAGCCACCAGTTGTGGAGGTTGTCCACCCCGGTGAAGTTGTCGAGGGTGAGCAGCCGGGACTCCGCGTTGCCGGCGCCGATCCCGAGCCCGCCGCTGGCGCGGACCTGTTCCAGCCCCTGGCCGAGGACGGCCGAGCGGACCGCGCCGGAGCCGATCTCCTCCTTGCGCTGCTGCAGGAGCAGGTTCACGTCGAACTTCGTGACGGCGTCCTGGGGGATGGGGAGGATTCCGTTGCCCGAGAGGGAGGGCACGACCAGCACGGCCACCACGCCCGCCACGGCGAATCCGAGGAAGCGCGTCGCTCCGCGTCCGTAGACGAGGAGGAAGGCGACGAGCCCGACGACGATGAGCCCGGTCGCCAGCAGGTTCGAGCGGCTGCCGGTGAACATGAGGCATGCCAATGTGAGCACGGACCCGAGCGTGCCGATCACGATCAGCCGCGCGTCGCGGAAGACGACGGGGAGGCAGAGGAAGAACGGCAGGGAGAGCGTCAGGTACGTCGCGAAGTTGTTCTGGTTGCCGAAGAGACTGGTGGCGGCGTCGCTGGACTTCCCGAGCAGCTGCGATGTGGGCAGCCGGAAGCCGAACCGGATCTCGAGGAGCCCGGCCAGGGTCGCGAGGAGGAAGGTGATCCCCAGGACGATGACCAGCCGGATCGCGTTCTCGCGTCGCTGGCAGGCGAGGGCGAGTCCGATGGCCAGGCCGCTCATCATGAGGAGGAAGAAGGTCCAGCGGATGGCACCGGTGGTGTCATGGGCCCAGCTGATGGAGATGATCGACCAGATGTTCATCGCCAGGAGGAATCCGGCGGGCCGGCGGACGGCGGCCGGGATCGGCAGGCGTCCGTCGACGATGAGATAGGCCGTGAAGCCGATCCCCATCAGGACGATGATGACGCGGAACCCGAAGACCTGGGGGGCCTGCGGCAACGCCAGGTTGGGGCCGAGGATGCCCGCCACGGCGGCGGCCATGATGCCGATGACGCCCAGCCGCGGCAGCGGCGTGCGCAGCACGGCGGTCGTCAGGAGGCCGATGAGGGCCAGGCCGAGCCCGGCGGCCGGCTGCCAGGCGGTGACGACACCCAGGACCACGGCACCGGCGAGCAGGGCGGCCGTCCCCCGGCGACCGAGCGGGCGGTTGATCGCCAGGCCCTGTCCGGTTCCCGCCGGGATGCGGAGGAACACCGCGACCGCGACGGCCGCGACCAGGACGAGTGCCATGGCTCCCGCGGGGCTGACGGTCGTCAGGGCGCCGAGCAGCACGGCTCCGGCGAGGAGCGCGATCAGAGAGCGGCGCGTCGGCGGGACCGCCGTGA
>CALMEC010000217.1 GCA_937862675.1 uncultured Actinomycetes bacterium | reverse complement strand
CGCAGCGACAGGCGGATTTCCCCGCCATGATCGTGGGCATAGGCATATTTGCAGGCATTGCTGACCCACTCGTTGGCGATCATGCCCAGCGCCACAGCCTTGTCAGTCGCGACGCGGACGGGTTCGACGGCGGCGGTGACCCGCCGACGGGTATGTCACTGTGACGGGAGGCGGGTCGCCAGTCCGTCCAGGATCAGATCGAGGCCGAGCACGAAGAGCCGCTCGTCCGGGACCATCGTGATCGACCGCACCAGTCGCGCCACGGGATCATCCGCGCGCCCCATCTGGATGACCTCGGGGGTCGGGCGCGCCGTGCCGGCCGTGGCCGTCTCGATCAGGCTGTACCCGATGACGTAGCGGATGGCCGTGCGCTCTGCGCCGATCGCCGTCTCCTCGTCGAACCCGGCGGCGAGAAGGTGCCCGAGGACGGCGCCGGCCACCTCCCGTCCGTGGGCCCAGGCCTTCTCCGCGCCGGTCGCCAGGAGCGGGAACGCGTTCGGGTGTGCGAGCGCCACCTGCCGGTAGCAGACCGCGAACGTGTGCAGCTGGTCCCGCCACCCCTCCTTCGGCGCGGCGTCCGCCAGGCGATCGGCGAACTCCTCCACCAGGAGGTGCCGGACCGCGTCGAGGATCTCGTCCTTGTTCACGAAGTGGCGGTAGAGCGCCATTCCCTGGACGCCGAGCTCGCCGCCGAGACGCCGCATCGAGAGTGCGTCCAGCCCGTGGTCGTCGATCAGGGTGAGTGCGGCGACGGCGATGCGGGAGGCGTCCAGCGGAGGCTGCGCCGGATGTCGCGACGGTGTGGGTGACGGGCTTGACATGGGGGAGGGCTGAGCGTACTCTCGTGCGGCGTTTACGGTGTAAACACATATCCCGGTAGGCAGGAGAGAGGCCGAACCCCATGGACTTCACACGATCCGATGAGCAGCGGATGGTTCAGGAGACCGCCCGGCGGTTCGCCACCGAGGTCATCGCACCTCAGGCGGCGGCCACCGATCGGGAACATCGTCACCCCACCGAGATCGTGGCGCAGCTCGGTGAACTGGGGCTCATGGGAATAGCGGTCCCTGAGTCCCTGGGTGGCGCGGGCCTCGACAACGTGTCGTACGTGCTCGCGATGGAGGAGATCGCACGGGTCTGCGCCTCCACGTCGGTCGTCATGAGCGTCAACAACTCGCTCGTCTGCGACCCGGTCCTGCGATACGGCACGGACGAGCAGCACGCCCGCTGGCTCGCCCCGCTCGCCAACGGCAGCATGCTCGGGTGCTTCGGGCTCTCCGAGCCGGAGGCCGGCTCGGACGCTGCGGCCCAGCGGACGACGGCCGTCCGCGACGGAGACGGCTGGATCCTGAACGGCACGAAGAACTGGATCACCAACGCGCCGGTGGCCGACGTCTCGGTCCTCTTCACGATGACGGACCGGGACGCCGGCGTGCGCGGCATCACGGCCTTCATCGTTCCCATGGACGCCCCGGGTGTCTCGACCGGTGCCCCGGACGAGAAGCTCGGCATCCGCGGCTCGCAGACCTCGCAGATCGTGCTGGAGGACGTCCGCCTTCCCGCCGACGCGATCCTGGGGGAGGTCGGCGGCGGGTTCAAGGTCGCCATGACGACCCTGGACGGGGGCAGGATCGGCATCGCGGCCCAGGCGCTGGGGATCGCGCGGGCCGCCCTCGAGGATTCGCTGGA
>CALMEC010000216.1 GCA_937862675.1 uncultured Actinomycetes bacterium | reverse complement strand
TGGTGGGCATCGAGCTCCAGATGGCACCGTCCAGGTTCGGCGTTCACATCGGTGGCAGCGACATGTTCAAGGTCCACCCGATGGGGGCCAACGGACCGATGGGCGACATCGCCGAGGTCATCCAGCCGTCCGTCGACGCCATGTTCGACGACCTCGTCTGGTGGGCCACCGTGCTGCGGGAGGCCCGCGCCGCCTGACATCGGCGCGCCCGGACGCCACGCGCGTCCCGGTGTTCACCACCGCGGCACGGCGACGATCACGGGCCATGGAACTCCGGGGTGCGCAACCCACGAGGGTCGCGCACCCCGGCGAGGCGAGACGGCCGTTCCCGACCGCCCGCACGGCGGCCGGTGGACGACGCCTCCGCCGCGATGGAGGCCGTCCGGTGCGAACGCGCCGGGCCCTCCCTACGCCTGCTCGATGCGGATCATGTTGCCGGCCGGATCGCGCACGGCACCGTCACGGACGCCCCACGGCTGGTCCGCGGGCTCCTGCAGGATGTCGGCGCCGGGAGTCTCGGCGACGCGGGCGAAGGTCCCCTCCAGATCGTCCGAGCGCAGGTGGACGGGACGCAGCTCGCCCTTCGCCAGCATGGCGGCCACGGCGTCGCCGTCGGCCTCCGAACGCCCCACCCGCGGATGCGAGAGGACGATGGCCACCTCGGGCTGGCTCTCCGTGGCCAGGGTGATCCACCGGAAGTCGCCCTGCGCGACCTCGTTGACCACCGAGAGACCGAGTGCGTCGCGGTAGAAGGCGAGCGCCGCGTCGGGATCGTCGACCAGGATGTGGACCGTGCTCAGTGAAACGCTCATGACTTCCTCACTCCTCCACGTGCGTGGACTGATTGCCGTGCACTTACGCTAAAAGGATCCGCAGGCGGCCGCTTCTTCGTTTCTGCTCCCCTCCGCCCGGCCGACGTCGCGGCGGGGACGGGTCACCACCATCGCCTGACAGGGGGCGACCGAGCGGAGCGCCTCATGCTCCCGTGCCCGGTATGCACTGGGTGTCATACCGACGATTTCAGTGAAGCGTTTGGAGAACGACCCCAGGCTGGTGCAGCCGACGGCCAGGCATGCCTCGGTGACGCTCATGTCGCCGCGCCGCAGGAGCATCTGCGCCCGCTCGATGCGCCGCGTCATGAGATACGAGTACGGCGTCTCGGAATAGACGTCGCGGAAGCGACGGCTGAAGTGGGCCGTCGACATGAGCGCCGTCCGGGCCAGTGCGGGGACGTCGAGCGGCCGCGCGAACTCGCGATCCATGCGATCGCGGGCCCGGCAGAGGAGACGCAGTTCGCGTGTGTCGACGCCCATGAGACCATTGTACGAGCGACGACGCGCCGTGCTCGATGGTCGGTTTGAAATCGGCGACGCCACCGGCGACTGGGTCGTCGTGTCCCTACTCGGCGCACGTCGACGACCGTGGGCGCGCCGGTATCGATTCGCCTGCGTGACCCTGACCTCTCAGCTGCGCACCACGGTGACCGTGCAGCGAGGTCCAGGCGCACGGGCAAGGCGCCGGTCCATGGTCACGAGCGGGGCCTCGATCGCCTCGGCGAGGGCGACATACGTCGCATCGTATGCCGTGAGGTTGTCCCGCAACTCCCATATACGACCGAGCAGGCCGACCGCGCCCATCCTGTCGACGCCCATCCGAGCCCACGTCTCGACGGCACGCCTGCCGTCATCCGGATCGAGATCACCCGCTCGGACCTGCCGGCGAAGAGCGTGCGCGATCTCGGAATCGATCAGGTGAGGGCAGGCGATCGCCTCCTCGGAGAGAACCGTCCGCGCCTCACCATCGCGGAGAAGGGCGAGAAGGGCGACCGATGCGTCGACGACGATCACCGCTCGGCACGCCCCTCCTCGAGCGCGCGGACGATCGACGCCGGATCCACATCGAGGGCGGGCAGTGCCGCCAGAAGTGCCGCGTTGTCGGCTCGCCGGGAGATGTTCGCGAGTTCTCGCGCCGCAAACGCCGAGAGCGACATCCCCTCACGGGCGGCCAAGCGTTCAAGTCTCTCGCCCACATCATCCGGAACGTTTCGAAGATAGAGCGTTCTCATGTCGCAAAACGCTAGCACTATGCTAGCCCTAGAAATGACTGGCTAGCGCTAGCCCTAGAGGCATGGCTATCAGCCCTCAACGGGCTCCGGCGTCCCGGGATCCATTAGTCGCAGGAGCGCGCCCATCCGCTCCAGCCCCTCCACGCTCGTCGGCATCGCGTCGAGCAGCGCAGGGCTGTGGACCAGGAACGTCGCCCACTGCGCACGCGAGATCGCCACGTTGAGGCGCTGACGGTCCAGAAGGAAGTCGAGCCCACGTGGCACGTCCTGCGCACTGGACGCCGTCATCGACACGACGGTGATCGGTGCCTCGCGCCCCTGGAAGCGATCGACCGTCCCCACCGGGGTCGCCGCGAAGCCCGCCTCGTCCAGCATCCGGCGGATGACGGAGACCTGGGCGTTGTAGGGGGCGACGACGATGACGTCGTCCGGCGTCACCGGCCGCGGCAGGGAGCCGGGCCCGTCCGACCACGTCGTGTCGAGCGCGGCGCGGACGATGGCGACGACGGCCTCCGCCTCCTCGATCGAGACGACGCTGTTGCCCTCGTGCGCCACCACGAACGGATGCAGCCCGGGTTTGATCCCGATCAGCGACCGGACGTCGGTGACGTCCTCCTTCGACATCAGGCGTCCCTCGTAGGCCAGGTCCGACACGCGGCGCGTGAGGCGGCTGTGCATGCGATGTGACCGGGAGAGGAAGTGGCCGAGATATGGGGGCATGGTGTCGTGCCCCTGAGTCAGCCACGCCAGGGCGGAGGTCTGGACCGGCTCGGGATGGCTGCCCTGGCTGACCTGGGGAAGCTGCTGCGGGTCGCCCAGGAGGAGCAGTCGCCTCGCCGCACGTGAGGAGGCGACGGTGTGCGCCAGGGAGAACTGACCGGCCTCGTCGATGACGAGCAGGTCGAGCCCCCGCACGCCGGGGGCGGCGAACGTCCAGGCGGTCCCGCCGAGCACACGCCCGCCCTCTTCGGCCAGGAAGACGTCGATGTCCTTGCCGAGGTGCACCCACGGCCCGTCGGCGGGAGCGCCGGTCTTCGGCCGCTTGCCGATGCGTCCGGTTTCGACGCCGGCACCGACGACGGCGTTCAGGAAGTTGTCGACCGTCGCGTGCGACTGCGCCACCACACCGATCTTCCAGCCACGCGCGACGAGTGCGGCGACGGCGCGCGAGCCCAGGTAGGTCTTCCCGGTGCCCGGAGGTCCCTGCACCGCCAGGTACGAGTCGTCCAGATCGGTGAGGGCATCCACGAGAACCGTCGGGGTGACGATTTCGGTACGTGATGCGTCGAATACACCGGCCCGAAGGCGCGGCGGACGGCGAGCGAGGATGTCCGACGCCGCATCCCCGGGAAGGACGCGGGGCACGTGATTGCGCACCTCATCGGCCAGCTCGGTGATCGCGGCCTCCAGCGGGCCGGCGGGAAAGAGCGTGTGGACGAAGACGGCCATGGGGAGCTCCGGGAAGGGCTCCCATCCCGTCCTGGTCTTCTCCTCGACCTCGATCGCCAGCCGGTCGTCGCCGCACTCCACGACGGACGTGACGGTCGCGGTGTGCCCGAATGCACGAAGGGCACCCGGCTCCAGCGAGAGGCATGGCGGTATGTCCTCGTAGACCCCGATCACCTTCGCCCCCGGGGTGAGGGTGGAGCCGTCGACGGCCTGGCCGACGAGTCGCAGCGTGCGGGTGAGCGTCCTGGCGCGCTCCGTGGCCTTGGCCCAGTCGGCGACCACCTCCACGGATTCCGCGCCCAGGGTCCCGCGTGGGTCGAGCCATTCGTCCGCCGGTGCGATCTGCCGGTCGAAGTACACCCCCCACATCGGTTTG
>CALMEC010000215.1 GCA_937862675.1 uncultured Actinomycetes bacterium | reverse complement strand
GGGTCATCGGGATGATCGCCGCCCATGCGGCCCGGAAGGCGGCCACGTGGGCTCGGGAGCATGCGCGGGCCCGGGACCGGGCGACCCGGTCGGCGCGGGAGCCCCGCCACCGCGCCGTCGTCACGGCCGCCGCCACCGCCGCCGAGGATGATCCGTACTTCGCCGAGAACGTCGTCGTTCCCGGTGCGGACCACCTCTTCCGCGTGGTGCAGGAGGCGTGGCAGGAGCGCGACGTCGACCGCCTCAGCGGGCTCGTCGGGGCGGACCTCATGGTCGAGTGGAAACGTCGCCTGGACGATTTCGCGCGCAAGGGCTGGGTCAACCGCATCGCCGTCCACTCGCTCGACATCGAGTACGTGGGGCTCGTGAACCGGGACGACGACTCCGACGACCGGGTCGTGGTGCGCGTGTCCGCCCAGATGGACGATTACGTCAAGGACAGCTTCGGCCGGATCATCCCCCACAACGACAACCCGTCGCAGGAGTCGTGGCTGCGCGAGTACTGGACGCTGAAGCCGGAGGGCGACGGCTGGCGGCTGCTCTCGATCGAGCAGGACACGGAGGGCGAGCACAATCTGTACGCGCCGCTCATCCCGCTGCCGGACGAGGACGTGGCCGGCCTGCGCGACGAGGCCGTCGTGGAGCACGCGCAGGACTCGGCCACGGCGCCCGGCACGGACCTCGGTGAGCTGATCGACGTCGACTTCGACGACGACGCGCTGCTCCAGGCGCGCGACCTCGCGCTGGTGGACGGACGGGTCGATCCCGATGTGGTCTCCGTGTCGGTCCGCCGCGTCGTCTCCGCATGGGCCGAGGCGATCGACGGGGACGACGACGCGATCCTGGCGCTGGCACCGCGGATGGTGGTGGACGACATCCTCCGGCCGGAGGGGCCCTCCTCGCGCCTGGTGGTGCGCGGCCCCCGTGTCGTCGACGTCGCGGTCCGGCGCGTGGTACCGGCGACGCCGGTGTCGGTGGTGGTGGACGTGACCGTCGAGGGCGTCCGCTACGTCGAGGACCGGGACACCGTGGTGGTCCTGTCCGGCGACGCCAATCGCCGGGTGCGGTTCGTCCAGCGGTTCGTGTTGCGGCTCTCCGAGGACGACCCCGCGGTCCCGTGGCGTCTGATGCAGGCACAGGTGCTGAACAGGGCCGCCGGCCGATAGGGGATCCTCCCCCGCCGGGCTCTCGGCACCTCCGGGGGACGCGGTGCCTCTCGAGACCGGCGGACGGGTGTGTCGCCGGCATGGCATCCGAGTGTGGTGGCCGCCCGCCGGCGGAGGGTGTGCGCGACCGTGTGGCGGACGGTAGGAGGCCGGAGCCCGTCGTCCGGTCCGTCATCGGCCCGACGCGGCGCAGATCGAGGGGGACCTCCGATCCGCCACATGCGGGTCCTATGGACGCGCACCGTATGCGGGTAGAATCGATCGGCGACGCCAGGATGTTTCGACAGGGATGGCGATGTGAGACGGCACGGTGGATTCCTCAGGTGATGCGGTGCACCGCCGGGTGAGTGCGCGGTGACGCGCTCGCCGGAGATCGTTCCCGTCCACCGGGATCCGGCTCTTCACGCGCCGGCCGCCGGACTGATGCGTACCGGGTCCACGGGCTGGACGACGACGGATCCGCTCCGCGCGACGCGGGCCGCCGGCTTCCTGTTCATGCTCGGGGGTGTCGTCCTCCTGGGAAGCACGATCCTTGAGAAGCTGCTCGGCGTGGCCCGGGGCGACGCGGTCATCGACCTGTCGCTCCTGCTCACGGTGGTGGTACCCGTCGCCCTCGCCGTCATCGGAGCCGGTGTCCTCCTCCAGCTCTTCGCGCGTCGCATGCCGGCGGTGGGTGCGCTCATCGGTCCCCTGGCCGCCATCGCCCTCGTCGTCGCGCTGGACATCCTGACCAACGACGCGACAGCGGGTGCGCAGGCGGCGCTCCTCCTCCCCGTCGTCTACGCGGCGGCGTATCTCGAGCGCAACGGCATGATTCTTGTCATTGCGACGACAATTGTGGCGCTGCTGGGCGTGTCGGTCGCGCTGCAGTCCGCCACCGGGGCCTATCACGACTCCTTCTTCGACGTGGCGATCATCATCCTGTGCGGCGTCTCCGTGACCCGGGCACGCCGCCACCGTGAACGCGGCCTGGACGAGCTCCGTCGTCGCGCCGACATCGACCCCCTGACCGGTGCGCATCTCCGGCACATCCTCGACGGTGCCCTGCAGCGTCTCGTCGAGGGATCGCCGTCGCATGACGGGGTGGCGTTGATCCTGGTCGACGCCGACCACTTCAAGACGGTCAACGACCGGGAAGGGCACGTCGCGGGCGACGCCGCGTTGCGGCATGTCGTCACCGTCCTGCGCCACAACGTCCGTCCGTCCGACATCGTCAGCCGCATCGGCGGGGATGAGTTCGCGGTGCTCCTGCCGGACTGCACGCGTCGATCGGCGACGGCGCGCGCGGAGGGGGTCCTCGCGGATCTCCGGGCCGCCCCGCTCGTGCTGGGCGACCGTCGCATCGCCCTCTCGGCGAGCGTCGGCGTGGCCCACTGCCCGGACGACGCCGAGACCGTCGAGGACCTGTACCACGCCGCCGATCGTGGCCTGTACCGGGCCAAGCGCGAGGGCCGCAACCGGCTGGGGCTCCCGGCATGACGGCGATCTCCGGTCGTGCCCCCTGGTACACGGGGCTGGGCGCACGGGAGCCGGGCGAAGCCGCCCGCGCGGCGAGCATCCTCATGGGTGTCGCCGCCGTCCTCGTTTTCGTCAAGAACACATCTTCTCAGCTGCTCTTCGGATCGGCGGAGTGGGGCGGGGGTTCCGTGTCGGGCCTCGAGTTCGTCCTCACGAGGCTGGTCGTGCCGGTCGGGGTCCTCCTCATGGCCGCCGCCGTCCGCCGTCCCCGGATCGCCCGGTCGCCGTACGTGGGGTCCGTCTGCGCGATGGCCATGGTGGTGCTCCTGGTGGTCGTGCTGGTGGGGGCGGGCGACGACGCGGCCGGCTCCCAGATCTTCTTCGTGCTCCCGGTGATCTGGGCGGCCTTCTACCTGCGGACCCTCGGCTTCGTCGTCATCGCCGTCGCTGCGGCGGCGGGGATGGTCGCGATCGCCCAGTGGGTCACCCCGGGAGGAATCGCCGGCGGTGCACTCGTCCTGATCGCGTCCATCCTGACCACCGGGGCGCTGATCTTCCGCGAGCGTCGTGCGGCGGAGGCCACCGAACGTCTTCTGGAACTGCAGGGCAACCGGGACGCCCTCACGGGACTGTCGTCTCGACGTGTGCTCGACCGGGTCCTCTCGGAGCGGCTCCGGTCCCCCGGCACCGGCGGCCTCAGCATCCTGCTCATCGACATGGACAACCTGAAGTCGGTCAACGACACGGGCGGGCATCCCGCGGGCGACGCGGTGCTGAGGTCGATCGCCGCGCTCATCGCCGCCGCCGCCGGTCCGTCGGACGTCGCGTGCCGCATGGGAGGGGACGAGTTCGCCCTCCTCCTGGTGGACCGGGACGGTGACGAGGTCGTGGCGGTCGCGGAACGTCTCTGCGACGACTCGCGGGGGATCGTCGCCGGCTCGTCGGGGTCCGCCGGCGAGACCCGGATGTCGGTCAGCATCGGCGTCGCGCACGTCCCCCGGGACGCCGCCGACGTCGAGGCGCTCTACGAGGTCGCGGACCGGCGGCTGTATATCGCGAAGGCCCGCGGACGTGACCAGGTGGTGATGGTCGACCGTGACGGGTAGAAGGCCGCCCGTCCATCGCCGCGCCGCGCGGTCAGGGGTTTCCGGCTCCCGGATCGGTCCGTCGTCGCGTGGATGGGGATGCACCGACACCCGGGCATGGAGCCGCCAGGCGCCGACGTACCGTCAGAGCGAATGCATCCGCCGGGTGGTCACCCGTGTCCTGCCCTCTGTCGGTCCCTCCGGCGGCGCGGTGCCGTCACCGGGGCGGGACCGCGGTCTACTCGTAGACGATGATGTCCGGTGCGGGGTCGAGTGCCATGACCTCGCTGGGGCTCATGATGCGGCCGCCGTACTTCACGTCCTCTTCGTAGAAGAGCTTGAAGCCGTAGGGAAAGGCCTTGCCGCGCGCGGGGCTGGTGATGCTGGCGTAGGTGGCCTGCTTCGCCTCCGGCGTCCCGTACCCGTCGATGTTGAAGGCGATGGCGACCCCCGGCCGGTCGGCGATCTTGGAGCGGTCGGGCAGCTGGTAGTCCTTGAACTGATGGATGAGGAGGAGCTTCTGCGGAAGGTTCTTCTCATCGACGATCTGCTGGAGGTACGCCGA
>CALMEC010000214.1 GCA_937862675.1 uncultured Actinomycetes bacterium | reverse complement strand
GGTCGGACCTACCGGTCGGGTGGTCGGTTTGGACATGACCGACGAGATGCTCGCGCTCGCACGTCGCAATGCGGCCGACGCCGGCATCGGCAACGCCGAGTTCGTCAAGGGACACATGGAGGACATACCGCTTCCGGACGCGAGCGTCGACGTCGTGATCTCGAACTGTGCCGTGAATCTCTCACCCGACAAGCGCGCGGTCATCCGGGAGACGTTCCGGGTCCTTCGGCCAGGTGGCCGTCTCGGTATCACTGACGTCGTCGTCGACGAGGAGCCCGAGGAGGACACCCGCGTGGACGTCGCCTGGTGGACCGGGTGCGTCGCCGGCGCCCTGACGCGCGACGAATACCGTCGGATCCTGATCGACATGGGATTCGCGGACATCTCGATCGATGACACCCACGACATCGCCGGCGGCCTGCATGGCGCGGTCGTCTTCGCCCGCAAACCGATCGGCCCGTGACGGACCCGACGGAAGGAACACCATGAACGACACGACCGGACCTGATGCTCCGGATAAATGCCCGGCATGCGGCACCTCACCATCCGACCAGGCCAACGAGGCGATCACCCATTGCGAGTGGTGTGGCGCCGAGTATCCCGTGCCCGACACCACGACGTCACTACCTCAGTCCCCGGGTGGGTCCGGGGAATGACCGCCTCCGGATGGACGTCGGAACGTCCATCCGGCGATGCACTCGAGATTGCTGGACAGGGGTACATCGAGTCGAGCCCGTCCCGGAGTCCGCGTCGTGCCTGTCCACGACGAGTCCAGTGTGACCGCAAGGGTCTGGGGATGTGCCGACCGAGACACCGGACGACGCGGCCCGCATGATCACCCGGCGACAGATCGCGTCACTCCGCGAGCATCCGCTCGGTCAGCTTCCGGGTGTCGGCCGTCGTCCAGTCCGGCGGGTGCAGGAGCGCCAGCCAGCCGGTGATCAGCTCGGGGCCGTAGTTGTGCCCGTATCCGGGCGGCGCCTTCGTCGAGACCATCTGGTCGGTGGTGAGCTGCCAGAAGGTCACCCACGGGAACCAGCGCATGGAGCGGCTGACGTCCCGGGCGCGTGGCTCCCTCAACCAGTCCGGCCTCCTCCAGATCAGGGTCGGTGACCACCAGACGATGGCGTCCGACCCGTGCTGGGCGATGGCGATCCGCGGGTGGCCGAGCGTGCCGTCGGGATCGCGAAGGTCGGACGCGCGGGAGAAGAACCGCACCTCCCGGCCGTCACCGATCACGGGGAGGACCTCGGGGCTGCCGGGCACGCGATGCGCGACGATCGAACGCCAGAGGTCGGTGCTGTGGGGAGGACCGATGAACAGCGCCGCGTCCGTCCGTGTGGCGATGTCCCGGATGCTGTCGAAGGCGGACATCGTGCCGAACGCGCCGAGGCTGCTCCCGAACACCACGAGCTTCGGGCGCCTGCCCGCGGGCAGCGACGCCCAGTACGCGTGGACGGTGTCGAACAGGACCCGGCCCGCGTCCTGGGACACGCTGCTGTCGACAAGGAACGAGACCCAGCTGGGAAAGTAGGAGTACTGCATCGCCGCGACGGCCGTGTCGCCCGAGCTGGTGTACTCGAGGGGATCGACGGATCCGGGCGGGATCCATCCCCGACCGGTCGTGCCCGCTACGGCCAGCACCGCCCGGCGGTCGGCGTGCGTGCGTCTCAGCTCGGCCACCACCAGGTCGGCGCGTTCCTGCGGCGTGCCGGCGGACGCCCGGCCGACGTAGACGCGGACGGGTTCGACGGCGGGCCGTCCGGTGAGGGCGGTGATGTCGTGCGCCGTCGGCCCCGTCCCGACGAACGTCCGCCCGTCCTTGCCGAGCGTGTCCCACGGGACGAGGGAGCCCGGTGCGCCGGACCGGTACGCGGACGTGGGCCGCACGACGTCGGGTGCGGTCAGCTCGTCGGAGGCGGAGAACGTCGATTCCGCCACCCGCCTGACCTCGGCGGCGACCACGTCGTTCATGACGGCGACGACCGCGGCGGCCACGACGACCGCCGCGATGGTCCCGGACACGACGGGTGGCAGCAGCCGCCGGATCCGCCGGTCCAGGATCCTCCAGAGCCAGCGCAGGCCCCGCGCCGTCTCGAGCAGGGCCGCCGCGATCAGCGCGGACAGGAGCAGGACGCAGACGTAGTGGTGCCGGCGGGCCCCCTCCATGCCCACCGCGTGCCGGATCTCCGACTGCCAGGTCGCGCTCATCCAGAGGAATACGGGGATCGTCACCGCGGACAGCACGCCCAGCGCCCTCCAGATCCCGGCCCGGACCCGATCGGGCGGCGACGGCACACGCAGGATGCGGACGGTCCAGCTCACGGCCACGCCGACGCCGTATCCGCCGAACAGGCCGATCCCGGAGACGATGGCCTGCACCACCCAGTCGCGAGGGAGCAGGGATGGCGCCAGTGACTGCAGGAAGAACAACACCGCCGTGAACAGCCCGATGCGGTCCAGCCCCGCCGCGTATCGGCGCGCTCGGGTGGTGGCGCCAGCAGGGAGCCCCCACGGTGCCGACCGCGCGGACTCCACCGGCTGGGCCCGATCGTCAGATGGGCTGGTCCGGTGCTCGACCACGAAAGCCCAGCCTAGATGGCCGAATTCACGGGATCATGGATGTGGGGTGCGGTCACGGTGGGTGCGGGGCGTCGCCGGGCACCGGGAGCGTGGCCGGTGCCCCGTCAGAGTCGTCCGGTGACGGGAGATCGTGGAGTCACCCGTCGCGTGCACCGTCGTCCGAGATGCGTGGGCGAACGGCGAGCGGACGCACCGTCAGCACGGAGACGTCACGCGGGGCGGTGCACGTCGTCGATGTCCCGAGATGACGGTGGCACCGGATCATGACCCCGCCGCTCGTTCGTGCAGCGGGTCGCCGATCCCACCGCTCGGGCATCGCCGGACGATCCGGCGATGCTGCATCAGGGGGTGCCGTCACCCGGGGCCGCCATGGCCGCCCCCGCCCCGTGCGAGGAGACCTCGGTGTAGCGGCGCTTCCTCTCGATCCGCATGAGGATGAGGGCCGGGACCAGCGCGACCACGGTGAGCGCCACGACCCACCAGTGCGTCGATGCGTAGGCGTCGGCCATCGTCTCGCGCACGGGCAGCGGGAGCAACGTCCCCTCCGGGGGCGGGGCCGAGTTCCCGCCCCCGGGCTTCCCGGCGAGGCTCACCGCGAGGCTGGCGCTGCCGATGGACCCGCCGACGCGCTGCACGACGTTGAACTGGGACGTCGCATCCGGGATCTGCCGGTGTTCCAGTACGGCGTAGGCCGCCGCGAACGCCGGCATGATCGATCCGCTGACGCCCAGTCCCCGGAAGAAGAGGGCGACCATGATGACCCACTGCGGCGTGGTCGCCGACAGGAACGTGAACGGGATCGTCGCCAGCGTCAGGACCGTCAGGCCCACGACCGCGACGCGTCCCCCGCCGTAGCGGTCGGCCAGCCGCCCCGAGATGGGTGCGGCCAGCGCCGCGCCCAGCCCCATCGGGGCCAGGATCAGCCCGGTCTCGAGGGCGCTGTGCATGCGCGGGCCCTGCTCGTAGAGCGGCAGCAGGATCTCGACGAGATGCATCGCCTTCATGCCGGTTGCGGCGGCGCCCGGCGCAGCCATTGGCGGGCGCGGCGGCGGC
>CALMEC010000213.1 GCA_937862675.1 uncultured Actinomycetes bacterium | reverse complement strand
ATCATGGCCTTGCCGGGGCCGTGCGGTGCATGCTCGTAGCCGCCCTCCGGCTCCTCTCCGTTGAAGGTCCGGAACAGCAGGCGGAACATGTAGACCGACGTGAGGAACGCGGCGACGCTCGCCACGATGTACAGCACGAGTCCGTAGGTGCCGTGGGCGAGGGCGTGCGCGAGGATCTCGTCCTTGCTGAAGAAGCCGGCGAAGCCCGGGATGCCGGCGATGGCCAGGCAGCCGATGGCGAAGACCGCGTAGATCGGGCGCAGGTAGCGCCGGAGGCCGCCCATGCGGTCAAGGCTCTGCTCGTCCGACAGCGCGTGGATGACACCGCCGGCCGCCATGAAGAGCAGCGCCTTGAAGAACGCGTGCGTCAGGAAGTGGAACATCCCGGAGTCGTATGAGCCGAGGCCGACGGCCATGATCATGTAGCCGATCTGGCTGCAGGTGCTCCACGCCAGGACGCGTTTGATGTCCTCCTGGGCGATGGCGATGGTGGCCGCCATGAACAGCGTGACGCAGCCGACGGCCGCGACGATGTCCATGCTGAGCGGCGACAGCTCGTAGATCACGTGCATGCGGGCGATCATGTAGACGCCGGCCGTGACCATGGTGGCCGCGTGGATGAGGGCGCTGACCGGGGTGGGGCCCTCCATGGCGTCCGGCAGCCAGGTGTGCAGCGGCACCTGGGCGCTCTTGGCCGCGGCGCCGACGAAGAAGAGGAGCGCGATCGCCAGGGCGATCCCGCTGTCGGCGGGGATGCGCCCCGGGGCCGGGTTGAAGATCTGCGTGTAGTCCAGCGTTCCCAGTTCGCGCACCAGCAGGAACGCGCCGATCACCATGCCCACGTCGCCGATCACGTTCATGACGAACGCCTTCTTGGCGGCCGCCACGGCGGTGGGGCGCTGGTGGTAGAAGCCGATCAGCAGGTAGCTGGCGAGTCCGACGAACGCCCATCCCACGATGAGGAACAGCACGTTCGACGCCAGCACCAGGAGGAGCATCGAGAACACGAAGAAGTTGAGCTCCGCGAAGAAGCGCCGGTAGCCCTCGTCATGGTTCATGTACTCCGTCGAGTACACGTGGATGAGGAAGCCCACGCCGGTGATGACGAGCATCATGAGCACGGAGAGGGGGTCCACGCGCACCGCGAGGTCGACGGTGACGCCGCCGACGTCGATCCACTCCCACAGGCGCGAGACGATCGTGCGGTCGGCGGCATCGCTGCCCAGCATGTTCACGAAGATGGCGACGGTCGCGACGAACGCGAGACCCACCGACCCGCAGCCGACGGCGCGGGTCACGGCCTTCGGCGGTTCCTTCGCGCCGAAGCCCATGAGGATGAGGCTCCCCAGAAGCGGCAGGAGCAGTACGACCCACCCGAGTACGGCGATCATCCGGAGAGCTCCGTCATCTCGTCGACGTCAAGACCGCGGCGCTGGCGGAAGATCGAGACGACGAGCCCCAATCCGATCACCACCTCGGCCGCGGCCACCACCATCACCACGAGGGCGAAGATCTGGCCGTCGGAGTTGTTCCAGTGTCGGCTGAATCCGAGCAGCGAGACGTTGGCCGCGTTCAGCATGAGCTCGACCGCCAGGAGCAGCATGATGGGGTTGCGCCGTGTCAGCACCCCGATGAGCCCCAGGGCGAACAGGGCGAGTGACACGCCGAGGTAGGAGGACGTCGGCATGTTCGTCGCCGCGACGGTGAGCCCGGTCATCGGCCGCCCTCCGACTGCACGGCGCGCTTGGCCAGGATCACGGCACCGACGGCCGCCACCAGGAGCAGCAGCGACGTGGCCTCGAAGGGCAGCAGGTGCTCCTTCAGGAAGGCGTTGCCGATATCCTGCGGGCTGCCGAGCTCCGGTGAGGGGCTCTGCGCGTCGTTGAAGCGGGCGAGGTTGGTGGTGAGGAGCACGATCGCCCCGGCGGCGGCGAGAACCAGCACGACCAGCCAGGCGAAGACCTGGTAGCGGGCCAGCCGGTCGGGCGTGCGACGGGCACGTTCGCCGAGGTACGCGAGCACGAAGAGGAAGAGAGTGACGATCGCGCCGGCGTAGACGATCACCTGGATGACCGCGACGAACGGCGCATGCGCGAGCAGGAAGAGCACCGCGACCGAGATGAGCGTCGCGATCAGGGCCACCGCCGCCTGGAAGGCGCTCCTCACCGTGATCACGAGGATGCCGCTGCCGATGGCCCCGGCGGCGGCCAGCCCGAAGGCGATCTGCTCACCCACGCTTGGGCTCCCGGATCGGGGCTTCCTTCATGGCGGGCTGGAGCAGCATGTCCTTGGTGTAGACCAGATCGCGGGGACGGTCGTACTCGGAGAGCTCGTACGAGTTCTCGAGGGTGATCGCGTCGAATGGACAGGCCATCTCGCAGTAGCCGCAGAAGATGCAGCGCGACATGTTGATCTCATAGATGCGCGCGAAGCGCTCACCGGCCGAGACCCGGTGCTCGGGGGTGTTCTCCTCGGCGACCACGCGGATGCAGTCGGCGGGGCAGGCCGCCGCGCACAGGGAGCAGCCGACGCACTTCTCGAGCCCGTCGTCGAACTTCCACAGGCGGTGACGTCCGCGGAAGCGCGGATGCACCGGCGTCTTCTTCTCGGGGTAGCCGATGGTGGTCGGCTTCTCCAAGAGGCCTTTGAAGGTGACGCTGAACCCCTTGATGGTGTCCTGGATGCCCATTGCGTTACCTCATCAGATGGTTGGAGTCGGTCATCTAGTGCGCGAAGCCCAGTCCCACCACGATCGCGGTGACGAGCAGGTTGAGGGTGGCGAGTGGCAGGAAGACCTTCCATCCCAGCTTCATCAGGCGGTCGTAGCGCAGGCGCGGCATGGTGGCGCGCACCCAGATGAACACGACCACCAGGACGAACACCTTGATGAGGAACCAGAGGGGCTCCGGGAGCCAGGGGCCGCTGTAGCCGCCCAGGAAGAGGGTCACCGTCATCGCGGAGACCACGAGCATGTTGAGGTATTCCGCCATGGCGAAGCCGGCGTACTTGGTCCCGCCGTACTCTGTGGCGTAACCGGCCACGAGCTCGCTCTCGGCCTCCGGGAGGTCGAACGGCGTGCGGTTGGTCTCGGCGATGCCGGTGATGAAGAAGACGACGAAGCCGACGGGCTGGAACAGGATGAACCAGGTGGTGTCCTGCTGGGCCTTGACGATGTCGACGAGCGAGAGGCTCTCGGAGAGCATCAGGACGCCGACCACGCTGAGCGCCATCGAGACCTCGTACGAGATCAGCTGCGCGGCCGTGCGCGCCCCGCCGATGAGCGCGTACTTGTTGCCGCTGGCGAACCCGCCGAGCATGAGGCCGTAGTGGCCCATCGACGCGGCGGCGAACGCGAGGAGAAGGCCGATGTTGAGGTCGGTGCCGTACAGCGTCACGTGGTGGCCGAAGATCGTGGTGCTGCCGCCGAACGGGATGATCGCAAGCGTCAGGATCGGTGCCACGACGGCCACGATGGGCGCGATCTGGAAGACGACCTGGTTGGCGGCCTTCGGGGTGAAGTCCTCCTTGAAGAGCATCTTCACCACGTCCGCGGCGGGCTGCATCAGCCCGAACGGTCCGGCCCGGTTGGGTCCGCGGCGTCCCTGGATGCGCCCGAGGAGCCGCCGCTCCAGGAGCATGGTGTAGGCGAAGATCGTCAGGAACAGGAAGACGAGGATCGCTCCCTTGACGATGATCGTGAGGGCCGCCTCCTGCATCAGGCGCCGATCCGGACGTTGACGGGGCCGAAGTCGGCGCCCAGCAGGGCGTGGGTCCCCGCGCCGGGAGGACCGGTCATCACGAAGGCGGCGCCGTCGGGGAGCCGCTCGTCGACGCTGACGGTCAGGGCACAGGAGCCGTGGGGCGAGGCGACGACAACGACGTCGCCGTCGGTGACGGTCTGGCGGCGCGCCTCGCCGGGCGACAGGCGCAGGCCGGCCTGCTGACGGAGCGACGCGAGGGCGTCGGAGCGCCAGGAGGTGGCGTCGCCGAAGATCTCGGTGGTGAGGACGAGGGGAAGTCCCTCGCCCAGCGGCCGGGGCGGGTCGGTGTCGTCGACCGGGATGACGTCGGCGTCGCCGATGGGCGCGCCCTCCGTGCCGATCGCCTGGTAGGTGAGGCCGGCGAACGCCGGGTAGCCGGCGGCGACAGAGGCGAAGGTCTGCGCGGGTGTGCGCCACGGGAACGGCTTGCCGACGCGGTGCGAGAGCCCGATCAGGATCTCCCATGCGGCGGCGGCACCCTCCGGTCCGTCGGATCCGGGGCGAAGGCGCTGTGCACGTCCCGTCATCGAGACGAGGACACCCTCGATCTCCTGTTTCATCAACGCGGGGAGCACGACGTCGGCCCGCTCGGTGATGTGCGAACGATGCGTCGCGACGACGATGATGTCGTTGAGCTGGTCGAGCGCCGCGTCCCACTCGGTGGAACCCGCGAACTCGGTGGGGTCGGCGTGCACCGCGAGCAGGGTCGCCACCCGCTTGGCCTCGATGTCGTCGAGGATGTTCCCGGTGGGCAGGCCCAGCGCCCGCAGCCCGTGGGCGTTGACGTGCGCCGAGAGCTCGATGACCCGTGCCCCGGCCGCCTCGGCGGTGGCGGCGAGGCGCGCGGCGGCCGCGTCGTCGTTGGCGAGGTCCGCCTCGTCCCAGATCAGGATGGGGCGGGAACCGGACTCGAGTACGCGCTCCACGGCGTCGAGCGCGTCGACCAGGCGACCCGGTGCGGTGCGGACGGACTCCGTCGCACGCGGCGCGATCATCTGGGGTCGCACGCCCGCGACGAGGAGCGTGCCACGGCGGCGCAGGAGCTTGCGCAGGCGGAGCTCGACGATCGGGTGCTGGTTGCCCAGGTCGCCGCCGACGACCGCGACGACGTCCGCCTGGTCGATCTCACCGAGCTCCGCGCGGGGCAGGTTCCGGAGGGCCGTGAGGTGCGGCCGGTCGGGGATGCCCAGACGCCCGACCCGTCCGCCGGCCAGGGCCTCGGCGAGCTTGGCGGAGAGGTGACCGTCCTCGACGGTGGCGTCGGTGCCGACCAGCACGCCGGTGGCGGCGGAACGCTGGAGGATGAACGCGGCCCGGTCGACGGCCTCCTCGAGCGGCACCTCGTGCAGCAGGCCGTCCTCACCGCGCACGAGTGCGTTCGTTATCCGGCCCGCCGACCAGGCGGCGGGGTAGCCCCAGCGACCGCGGTCGCAGATCCACCCCTCCTCCACGGCGTAGTTGGGCTCTGCGCGGCCCGTGACCCGCTTGATCTCACCGTCGCGCTGGGTGATGTCGACGTTGCAGCCGGCGGGGCAGGTGCCGCAGATCGACGGCGTGTTCTTGATGTCCCAGGGCCGCGACACGAAACGGTAGGGGATGCTCGTGAGCGCACCCACGGGGCAGAGGTCGATGATGTTGCCGGTGAAGCGGCCCTCGTAGGGTTCGCCGGTGAAGGTGGCCACCTCGGTGCCCGCGCCGCGCTCCTGGAAGGTGAGCTGCCCGTCCTCGGCGACGTCCTGGCTGAAGCGGACGCAGCGGAAGCAGGTGATGCAGCGCTCGCGGTCGAGGGCGACGACGGTGGAGAGGTTGAGCGGCTTGGGGAAGTGGCGCTTCGGTTCGACGAAGCGGGTCCGGCCCGGCCCGAACTTCATGGTGTGGTTCTGCAGGGGGCACTCGCCGCCCTTGTCGCACACCGGGCAGTCGAGCGGGTGGTTGGCCAGGAGGAGCTCCAGCACGCCGTCCTGTGCGTCCTTCGCCGCCGCGTTGTCCGTGTGGACCACCATCTCCGGCGCCACCGGGGTGGAACACGCGGTCTGGAGGCCGCGCATGCCCTCCACCTCGACCAGGCACATGCGGCAGGCGCCGATGGGACCGCCCAGGCGCGGCTCGTAGCAGAAGACGGGGATCTCGACGCCCACCTCGGCGGCGGCGTCGACCAGCATGCTGCCCGGCTTCGCGTAGACGTGACGTCCGTTCAGCGTGAACCGGACGAGATCGGTGGGCGGCGGCTTTGGCGCGGGTGCGTCAGACACCGACGGCCTCCAGCATGGGTTCGGGGCGCGGCGATCCGTTCTCGATCACGCGGACGAAGTCGTCGCGGAACAGGTTGATGGCGCTCTTGATCGGGGCGATCGCCCCGTCGGCCAGCGGGCACAGGGTGCGACCCGAGATGCGGCCGAACAGCGACTCGAGCATCTCCAGGTCCTCCATGCGGGCGTCTCCGTCGACCATGCGCTGGAGGATCTTCTCCATCCAGTTGGTGCCCTCCCGGCAGGGGCTGCACTTGCCGCAGCTCTCGTGCCGGTAGAAATGGGCCAGCCGGAGCGACGCACGCACGATGCAGCCGGAGTCGTCCATCACGATGCACCCGCCGGAACCCAGCGCGCTGCCGGCCTCGGCGATCGCCTCGTAGTCCAGGGGCGTGTCCAGCTTGTCGGCGCCCATGACCGGCGTGCTGGAGCCGCCGATCCAGACGGCCTTGAACTCGCGTCCCTCGCGCAGCCCGCCGGCCAGGTCGTAGACCAGCTCACGCAGCGTGGTGTCGCCCAGGACGATCTCGTAGTTGCCCGGCCTCATCACGTGGCCGGAGATCGAGAAGGCCTTCGTGCCCGGGCTCTTCTCGGTCCCCATCGACAGGTACCAGTCCGCGCCCTTGTCGACGATCGGCGGCAGCGCCGCGAGTGTCTCGACGTTGTTGATGAGGGTGGGGGATCCGTAGAGGCCGGCGACGGCCGGGAAGGGCGGCTTCAGCCGCGGCTGGCCGCGCTTGCCCTCGAGGCTCTCGAGGAGGGCCGTCTCCTCGCCGCAGATGTACGCGCCGGCGCCGCGGTAGACCGTGACGTTGCACGCGTATCCGCTCCCGGCGATGTCGTCGCCGACGTAACCGGCCGCCCGTGCCTGGCGCAGCGCGGAGTCGAGCACACGTGCCTGATGCTCGTACTCGCCGCGGACGTAGATGTAGGTCTGGTGGCAGTCGACGGCGTAGGCCGCGAGCACGATCCCCTCCAGCAGCTGGAACGGGTTGAACTCGAGGATCTCCCGGTCCTTGAACGTGCCCGGCTCGGACTCGTCGCCGTTGCAGACGACGTACGACGGCAGGGGGGAGTCCTTCGGCAGGAAGCTCGCCTTGCGGCCCATGGGGAACCCCGCGCCGCCGCGGCCGCGCAGGCCGGAGCGGTGGAACTGGTACATGACGTCGTCCGCCGGCATCTCCAGGAGCGCCTTGCGGAGCGCCCGGTAGCCGCCCGCCGCCTCGTACTCGGCGAGGGTCACGAGGGGCGAACCGGCCTCGCGGTGACGGTAGACGCTGTTCACGACAGGCATCGCGTCCTCCTCATCGCCAGCGCTCCGCGGGTGTCTCGGCCTCGCGGAGCTCGTCGACCAGGGCCACGGCCTCCGCCGGGGTCAGCGGGCCGACGGTGTTCTCGGCGTCCACCTGGATGCACGCGCCCTTGTCGCACGCGCCCAGGCACTGGGACTCCTGGAGCGTGATGCGGCCGTCGGGGCTCGTCCCCCCGTGGGGCCCCACGTCGAGGTGCTCGGCCAGCGCGGCCATGATCTCGTCGCTGCCGCGGAGCATGCAGGAGAGCGTCACGCAGACGGACACCACGCGATCGCCGACCGGCGTGAGGTAGAGGCGGTCGTAGAAGGACGCCACGCTCTCGACGTAGGCACGCGAGTAGCCGGTGGCCTCGGCCACGGCCTCCAGGTTCTCCTCGGACAGGTAGCCGTCGCGCGTCTGGGCGAACTTGAGCGCCGGCAGGACGAGCGACCGGGGGTCGGCGTACTCGTGGCGGATCGGGTCGATGTGCTCCCGTACCTCGGCTGCGGTCATCGGTCGACTCCTCCCATCACCGGATCGATGGACCCGATGAGTGCGATGAGATCGGCGAGGTAGCCGTTCACGGCCATCGGCTTGAGGGACTGCAGGTTGACGAACGAGGCGTCGCGCATGTGGCAGCGGTACGGCTTCGGTCCGCCGTCCGCCACCACGTAGCACCCGGTCTCGCCGCGCGGGCTCTCGACCGAGCAGTACGCCTCGCCCTCGGGGACCGTGAAGCCCTCGGTGACCAGCTTGAAGTGGTGGATCAGCGCCTCCATCGACACCGCCAGCTCCTCACGCGGCGGAAGGACGACCTTGCGGTCGTCGGCGATGTACGGGCCGGCCGGCATGCTGTCGAGCGCCTGTTCGATGATGCGGCAGGACTCGCGCATCTCCAGCATGCGGACGGTGAAGCGGTCGTACGCGTCGCCGTTGGAGCCGACCGGCACGTCGAAGTCGAAGTGCTCGTACCCCGAGTACGGGTTCGTCTTGCGCAGGTCGTGGGGCACGCCCGCGGCGCGCAGCACCGGCCCTGTCACGCCCAGGCCGAGCAGGTCGTCGGCCGGTACGTGTCCCACGCCGACGAGGCGGTCCATCCAGATCTGGTTCTTGGAGACGAGCGTCTCGTACTCGTCGATGCGCCTGGGCAGCGTGCCGATGAACGCGCGCAGCTCGTGCTCGAAGCCCTCCGGGGTGTCGGCGGACACCCCGCCGATCTGGAAGTAGCGCGTGTTCATGCGCTCGCCGGAGATCATCTCGCCCAGGTCCAGGGCCGCGTCCCGCTCGCGGAACGAGTAGAAGTAGACCGACATCGCGCCCAGCTCCAGGCCGCTCGTGCCCAGCCAGATGAGGTGCGACGCGATGCGGTTGACCTCGCACATGATGATCCGCAGCCACTGTGCGCGCTCGGGCACCTCGAGGTCCAGCAGCCGCTCGACCGCGAGGCAGTACGCGAGCGTGTTGAAGTACGGCGCGAGATAGTCCATGCGGGTGACGAGGGTCACCCCCTGCCAGTACGTCTTGTTCTCGCACTGCTTCTCGATGCCGGTGTGCAGGTAGCCGAGGATCGGATGCAGATCGGTCACGATCTCGCCGTCCAGCTCGGTGATGAGGCGGAGCACACCGTGGGTGGAGGGGTGCTGCGGGCCGAGGTTGATGACCATCGGCCGGCGGCGGCCGGCCTCCTCCTCGTCCGCCTCGGCGGCGCGCAGGCGTGCCTCCGCCTCCTGCGGGGTGAACGCCTCGATGGACGCGATCGCCCGTTCGGTCTCGGTGAGCGCGCGCCCCTCGCGGCGTGCGGCCTCGATCACGCCGCGGGCCTCGGATGCGACGGGGAGCCCCTCGGTGCCCCCGAGCCCCGTGTCGATGGTCTCGTCAGACGGCATCGGAGAACTGCACCTCCTCGCCCCCGATGGGGTAGTCGCGGCGCAGGGGGTGTCCGACCCAGTCGTCGGGCATGAGGATGCGGGCGAGGTCCGGGTGGCCGGCGAACCGCACGCCGAACATGTCGTAGACCTCGCGCTCATGCCAGTTGGCGGTGGGCCACACGCCGGTCACGGACGGCACCTCGGGGTTCTCGGCCCCGGCCCACACACGCAGCCGCACGCGGGCGGCGGACTCGAGCGAGTACAGGTGGTACGCCATGCGGAAGCGTCCGCGCTCCTCCGGGAAGTCGGCGCAGGTGACGTCCGACAGGAGGCGGAACGACGCGGGCGGCCCGGCCAGGAACCGGGCGACCTCCAGCAGGCGGTCGGCGGGGATCTCGATCGTCAGCTCGCCGTGCGCCTCGATCTCGGCGACCACGGCACCGGGGCATGCCCCGTCGATGAGTGTTCCGAGGTGGCTCAGCGCGCGTCCTCGTCCTGGGCGGCCTTCTTCTGCGCCTCGTCCCACAGCTGGCGCGACGAGCGCTGGCCCTTGTTGGAGCCGATCTTCTTCTGCAACAGCATGAACCCCTCGATGAGGCTCTCGGGGCGGGGCGGGCATCCGGGCACGTAGACGTCGACCGGCACGATCTTGTCGACCCCCTGCACCAGCGCGTAGTTGTTGAACACGCCGCCGCTCGACGCGCACGCGCCCATCGAGATGACCCACTTGGGCTCGAGGATCTGCTCGTAGATGTGACGGAGCACCGGAGCCATCTTCTGCGAGACGCGGCCGGACACGATCATGAGGTCGGACTGGCGCGGCGAGTTGCGGAAGACCTCGGCGCCGAAGCGCGCGATGTCGATGCGCGACGTGACCGTGTGCATCATCTCGATGGAGCAGCAGGCCAGGCCGAACGTGGCCGGGAACACCGACGACGCCTGCGCCCACGAGCGGAGCTTGTCGATCGTCGTGGTGAGGATGCCCCGGTCGATGAAGTCCTGGACCTCGGGGTCGCGGAGGTCCCAGTCGACGCGCTTGTCGGTGCGCGGCGACCGTTCGACGGGGGTTCCGGGTGGAGGGATCAGCGCCATTCGAGGGCCCTCTTTCTCCAGATGTATGCGAGTCCGGCGCCCAGGACCGCGACGAACACCACGAGCTCGATCACGGCGGCTGTCCCGACGGACTTCAGCACGACGGCGAGCCGGTAGACGAAGGCCACCTCGATGTCGAAGACGATGAACAGCATCGCCACGAGGTAGAAGTCGATCGGGAAGCGCTGCCGGACGGCTCCGGTGGCGAGGATGCCGCTCTCGTACGGGAGGTCCTTCACCGGGTTGCGCCGCTTGCGCCGGAACAGGAACGACGCTGTCAGGAGTCCACCGCCGACGCACAGGCCGAGCACGAAGAAGACGACGACGGGGAGGTAGTCGCGGAGGATCATTATGCGGTGACGTTCCTCAGAACCGGGATGGTCACGGGCGTCCTTTGGAAAAGCCGGTGGATCGACCCCCTGTCGAGCGCATCGCGAGGGGCGGGGGATCGGTGACTTTGTAACACGCTAGCACCCGTCTGAACCACACGCATGATCGTACGGATCAGCACATTCCGTGCGGGTTTCCGGGGATCGTGAGCACGCTCTCGATTTGGGGTGGATCACAAAGTTCACCACCCCTACGACGCCATCGGGAATGGCGTTGCTCCGGGCTTTGCGGCCATTACGGTAATCCGCCTTACCGAAACGGTCATGCCACTCTCCCACCGGTCCGACACGAGTGCGTCACAGACGGCACTTGAGGTGCTGGGGCGCCCTCCGCCGTCCACCGACGGTGATGCGCCGCGGGCACCCGGCGCGGCGCGGGGGTACGTTTGGGGCGTGGACCGACTGGACTACTTCGCCAAGCTCGCCGCCGACGACCCGGCCGAGCCGCGTGCGCGCTACGGCTACGCCAACGAGCTGTACCGCTCCGAACGCTGGGCGGACGCGGTGGACGAGCTGCGCGCGTACCTCGCGCTGGCGGAGGACGAGGGCAACGCCTGGGGCCGGCTGGGCGATGCGCTGGCGCGCACGGGACGCGTGGACGAGGCGGCCGACGCCTACCTGGCCGGCATCGACCAGGCCGAGAAGTTCGGTCACACCGGGATGGCCGACGACTTCCGTGCGGCCATCGAGGCCCTCTGACCGACCTGTGAACGATGTGCCCGTCCCGAGGTCGCGGGTCTCGCTGCGGTACGCGTGGCGGATGTGGCAGCGCAACGCGCTGATCTCGCGCAAGACGATCCTCACCACGCTCGGCCCGCGGTTCATCGAGGCGGTGGCGTACCTCCTCATCATGGGGATGGGTCTCGGCACCTATCTGACGAAGGTGGGGGACGTCGACTACGTCACGTTCATCGCACCGGGCGTGGCCTGCTCAAGCGTCATGTTCGGATCGATCCTCGAGACGACCTACAACGCGTTCGTCCGTATCCACGTCCGCCGCGTCTACGAGGCGGTGATCACCACCCCGCTCTCGGTGGGGGACGTGGTGGTGGGCGAGTACCTGTGGGCGGCCACCCGCGGGGTCATCTACGGCCTGGTGTTCCTCACCGTGATGGCGGTGATGGGGCTCATCGCCTCGTGGTGGGTGCTCCTGGTGCCGCTGGTCTTCGTGGTCGGTGCACTGTGCTTCGGGATCGTCGGCATGACGTACACGGCCTTCGTGTCCAACATCGAGCACTTCAACATCTTCTTCACCGCGCTCCTGACGCCGATGTTCCTGTTCGGCGGGATCTTCTTCCCGTTCGACCAGCTGCCGGTGTGGGCGCAGGTCGTCGGCTGGTGCCTCCCCCTGTCGCACATGGTCCAGGCGACGCGCGACCTGGTCCTCGGGACGCCGGACGCGATGACGGTCGTACACGTCGGCGCGCTGGTCCTGCTGTCGGCCGCCCTGTTCCGGATACCGGTGCGCCGGCTGGAGCGGCGGCTCGTGGCGTAGCCGCTCCGTCGGGCCGGTCGCACGGAGGTACGTCACGGCTCCGGAGGGAGCGGCGGCGGGCACGGAAATGCCACGCCACTGCGTATGATGGCGGGGCTTCGATCAGGGACGTCGTTCGGTCACGACACCCGTTCTCGAAGGGGAGCCCATGCACTCGATATGAAAGGCGCTTCGATGAATGCACGGCCAACACGAGTGCACTGGTCGGCGTCGTCCGGGCTTACGGCGTGTCCATCGTCCCCCGGCGGAGCCGGACGCTCCGGGGGATGACGGGGCGATGAGCTCTCCGCTGCGGGACCAATACGAAACCCACCCCCGTGTCCCGGTGGTCCTCCGCGCCAACGCCGTCGACTACGCCGACGGCGCGGAGGCGCGTGTCCTGGAGCACATCCTCTCCGCCGCGGACCGCACGTCGCTCAGCGACGAGCTCGAGCGCCGGGCGCAGGACTGGATCGAGAGGTATCACCTCGCCAAGTCACGGGCCAACATCGTGCGTGCCCTGGACCTTCCGGTGACGGCACGTGTCCTCGAGGTCGGCGCGGGATGCGGGCCGATCACGCGCTATCTCGGTGAGCGGTGTGCCCTGGTCGATGCGATCGAGCCGGTTCCGCTCCGTGCGCGCGCCGCTGCCGAGCGCACGCGCGATCTGGCATCGGTCCGCGTCTTCGTCGGCGAGCTCGGGGATGTCCCGGTCGAGGGGACGTACGACGTCGTGCTCTTCTGCGGCGTCCTGGAATGGATCGGCGGCGGCATCGCCGACCACGACTACTACGTCGGGGTGCTCGAGGACGCACGGCGGCTTCTGGCTCCGGGGGGTCACGTCGTGATCGCCATCGAGAACCAGCTGGGCGTGAAGTATCTGGCGGGTGCCCCGGAGGACCATTCGGGCCGTCTGTTCGACGGTGTCGAGGGGTATCCGGGCGGTGGACGTGCACGGACGTGGTCACGCGACGAGCTCGGGGTCATCTGCGCGCGCGCGGGTCTTTC
>CALMEC010000212.1 GCA_937862675.1 uncultured Actinomycetes bacterium | reverse complement strand
CGTCCCCGTCGCCGCGTCGCCGGAGGGGCCGTCGTTCCCGGCGGGCGCGACCACGACCGATCCCCCACGGTCGGCGTTGTCGGCGGCCTCGCGCACGGGCTCGTCGCCCGAGGTGGGCCACCCGCGGCTGACGCCGAGCAGGACGACCGACGCATGGTCGTCCAGGTCGTTGTCGCGATTGGGGTCGACGGGGCGGTCCAGCGCCGCGATCACCCGATCGCTCCGGGCCAGCATCCGGGTACGCCCGTTGACGCGCTCGGCGGCCATGACGCGATAGGCGAACATGCGCGGGTACCGGTCGATCGGCAGGTCGCGGACGGCGTCCGAGTTGAGGACGACCGAGGCCATCTCCGTTCCGTGCGCCTCGAGCACACGCGTCTGAGGCAGTGACTCGGGGCTGGAGTTGCCCTGGACGAAGTCGGCGCCGCCGACGATGAGGCGCGTGTTGCCGATCCCGCCGCCCAGCCATGGATGCTCGCTGTGGACGCCCGCGTCGATCAGCGCGATGGTCGCGGTGCCCGAGCCCTGGGTCGCCGTCTGCGGAGTGGTGGTGGTGGAACCCGGGAGCGGCTTGCCCTCGACCTCCTGCTCCTCGGTGGCGGGCGCCATGTATGTGACCGGGTGCACCGATCGCACGCCCGGGAGCGCGGCCACCAGCGGCAGCCGCCCGGAGGGGATGCGGATTGCCAGCCCGTTGACGACGTTCTGGTAGCGGAAGTTGACCGTCGCACCCAACCCGGTCAGCGACGCTTCAAGGGTGCGCTGCTCGGCACGGATGTCGGCGGCCGCACGTGAGCGCTGCGCCGCCGGGCGACGAGCCAGCGGATCGGACCGGAGGACGACGATGGCCGACTCCTGGCGGGACGGATCCGGGATCAGCGGAGCCCGGTAGCCGTCCAGGACGTCCCGCCATCCCGCCGCGGCGAGTGCCTGCTGCGCGGACGTTCCCCCCGCCTCGACGGCGGTGTGATCGGCGAGGAGGACCGGGGCGGTGGTGGCCAGTGCCCCGACCGAGAGGAGTCCGACGCGCCGGAACCAGGACGGGTTCACGCGGCGATGCCCCCGGGCGCCACCGTCGCGATGGCGTCCTCCGTGAGGTACTCGGGCCACGGGATGGACGGGGTGAAGGACGCGGCGGCGCCGATCATTGCGGCGTTGTCCGTGCACAGCGACCGTGCCGGGAACACCGCCGTCACGCCCTCGCTCTCCGCACGCTCCGTCACGAGCTCCCTCAGTCGTCCGTTGGCCGCGACCCCGCCGCCGACGGCGACCGTCCCGACGCCGCTGTCGAGCGCCGCCTGGACCAACCGATGAGCGAGGGGACGCATGATCGCGTCTTGATAGGACGCCGCCAGATCGGCTCGCGCCCCGTCCACACCAGTATCGCCGAGATCCCGGATGCGGTACAGCAGCGCGGTCTTGACGCCGGCGAAGGAGAAGTCCCGCTGATGCGCGCCGGCCAGGCCGACGGGGAAGTCGAACGCCGACCGGTCCCCATCCGCGGCAAGGCGCTCGAGGGCCGGACCTCCGGGGTATCCGAGCCCGAGGAGCCGCGCTCCCTTGTCGACCGCCTCGCCCGCAGCGTCGTCGCGCGTCTGTCCCAGGAGCTCGGGACGGGCCATTTCGCGCACCAGATCGAGACGGGTGTGTCCCCCGGATGCAACCAGACTGACGAACGGCGGATCGAGCGCGAGCGGGTCCAGCCAGGAGGCGGCGATGTGGCCGTGCAGGTGGTCGACCATGATGAGCGGCAGCCGGCGCGCATAGGCGAGGGCCTTCGCGGTGGCGACACCCACCAGCAGCGCACCGATCAGCCCGGGCCGCCGGGTGACGGCGATGCGCTCGATGTCGTCCAGACCGGCCCCGGCGTCGGCGAGCGCCTGGTCGACGTCCGCGTCGACGGTACCGCGATGGTGGCGCGCGGCGCCCTCCGGGACCACGCCCCCGTACGGGGTGTGGATCTCCGCCTGGCTGGCGACGACGTTCGAGAGGATCTGCCGGCCGCGGACGACGGCCGCCGCCGTCTCGTCGCAGGACGTCTCGATGGCGAGGATGAGCGGGGCCGGCGTCATTCGGTCCCCTCCGGGAGCCGCCACATGATGAGCGCGTCCTCGCCGTTGTCGCTGTAGTAACGCGGCCGGCGGCCGTGGTCGACGAATCCGAGACGCTCGTAGAGCGAGATCGCACGATGGTTCGACACCCTCACCTCGAGGGTGAACCCGATGTTGGGGCGCTCGTCGCCCACGCGTATCGCGCCGGCCACCAGCGCCCCGCCGATCCCGCGTCCGCGGTGGAACGGGTGGACGGTGACGTTGAGGACGTGCCAGGCGTCGACCTGCAGGCCGACCAGGATGTAGCCGAGAACCTCGCCGTCGTGGTCGGCCACCAGGCGGATGCCGTCCTCACGTCCCAGCTCGTCCTGGAGCATGCGGAGCGTCCAGGGCGCGGTGTGCGACTCGCGCTCGATGGCCATGATCTCGTCGACGTCGTCGCGACGCATGCCGCGCAGGGTGACGCGCTCGCCGGCAGGCGAGACAGGGATCCGCCCCGTCATGATGTCGTGGCCTCCCGCGCCCTGCGGTTGACCTCGGCGTCCGGCAGGCGCAGATAGACGGGGGTGACGGGCCGGCCGTGGCCGGCGTCGGCCAGGCGGACGGCGAGAGCTGAGCGGACGGCGTCACAGCCGGGGTCGAGCATGACGTCTGAGGACGCGCGCACCTCCTCCGGCAGTCGCGCGACACCGTCGCCGGCAACCACGACCGGGCCGTCGAACCCCACGAGGTACGCCTCCGCGTCCGGGATCGGGAGGGCGCGGGCCTCGGCCACCTCGTCGATGGCACCGCCATGTACGCGATACGCCGCCGTGAACACCTCGTTGCGGCGGGCGTCGATGACGGGGACCACGAGCGCATCGTCGTGGGCATCGGCGAGGCCGAGAGCAAAGGTCTCGAGCGTCGATACACCGATCACCGGGATGCCGAGCGCCTGCCCCAGGCCGAGTGCCGTGGCGATGCCGATGCGGATGCCGGTGAAACCCCCGGGGCCCACGCCGACGACGATGCGTCCGACCGCGTCCAGATCGAGCCGGGCGGCGCCGAGG
>CALMEC010000211.1 GCA_937862675.1 uncultured Actinomycetes bacterium | reverse complement strand
GGCTGTCGGCCGGCAATGGTGTCGGCAGCGCCGACAGCAGCATCGCGCTGGAGGTCGTTACCGTGGCGGCAAGTGCCAGCGCCGGCGGCATCAACCTGAACGACGCAACGCACATCACGGTCGGTACGGTCGACCGGATCATGCTCGATCGCCGAGACCAGCAGCCTCGCTATCTCGCCGTGACGCCAACTGGTCGCAAGGGACACATGCTGCTCCCGATTGGAGTGGGGACGCTCGATCGTGAGCACAAGCGCGTCGTGCTCCAGCATCTCAAGGCGGAGATGCTCAAGACGCTTCCGCTCCTCACCGCGGATGTGGTGACGCCGAGGGTTCCCGGCTGCCATGAGGTCGTGGTTGTGAGCGGCCCGGAGCGCACACCGGCGAAGGTCGGCGCCAGCACATCGGAGAGCGTCACGGACGCCTGGTGAATCGCCGCGACGGCAATCGGATACGTATTGTCATTCGTACACGAACCCAGCACGTTCGGCGTGCAGTAGATCCCCGCCGCCAACCAGCTCGCGTTCAGGTTGATGAAGTCCCAACGAGTCGGCGTGGCAGGGATGCCATCACCGCCGAACCCACACGCCGGCAGCGCGATACTTGAACGGCAGACCTCGATCTCACCACCACTACTCACGAGGTAGGACGACCAGTCGGGATCTCCACCGGTGAAAAGGGCTCTATTGAGACTCGCTGAAATGAGCGTCGTGTTCGCCGGAGCCGTGAAGCGCAACTCACCACGGGAGCCTTCTGGTGTCGTCCCCGTGTTGATCGGTGCCGTCGCATTCATGCCACTGGCCTGAGAACACGTGCGATCGACGACGATCGGTGACGTACTCACGGTGACATCCCACGAGTTGTTGGCCGTGCCCGACGACACCGGGGTACCGCAGGCATGAACCGTGTAGCTGCCCGCCGTAGCGGCACTGGCGCTACCAAGAAGAACGACGATCACCAGAAGAAGCAAACGCAGACATCTCATCACCGGAATGTTGCCTACCGGATCAGTCTGCTGCTCGGCCGCGGGGCGGAAGCAGCCCCACGGATGAAGATCTCGCGAGGCCTGCTCCGCCGTCCGGTTCCGAGATCATCGAGAGCGACGAGGCCTAGCTTCCACGTCCGTAGCGATCGCGGCGCACGGATCGTGGTGGAGTTCACCTGTCGAGCACGCCGGCCGAGCAAGATCAGACTCCCTTTTGGGTACGGCCTTCGCAGCCGGATGACGACCTCGCTCCGACGGACCTGCACCCATCGAAGCAAGGGGATCGCTACCCACGCCCGTCCCGCCGACAGTGACATGCGGCGACTCCCAGCAGCCTGGATTGCCTCCGCCTGGTTCACCGCATCGACGAGATCTGCAGCACGGTATGCGGCCCTGACGTCGATGGAGCGAGATCCGTCAGCCTGTGGGTGTGCCGTCTGGACGACGAGGTCTTCCACCTGCTGTCGGGAGAGGTCTGAACGGTACGCACGTATGGACGCCATCACCGTCGCCGCCAGCGGCCCCGCGAAGCTGGTGCCCTGTGCCGACACTTCCGTCCCCGCCCTGCCCGAAGTGGCAACAGGGCAGCCTGGAGCCGACAGCACGTCGGTTCGGCGCGACGAGAATCCGCAGAGAACGCCGCCCTTGTCGTTGCCTGCAACGGCGACAACGCCCGGCACGGCCGCCGGATAGTTCACGGCTCCCCGCTCATTGCCCGTTGATGACACGATGCTCACGCCAGCAGCGAGAAGTGTCCGGACCCGCCCGAGGAATATGTCGTAGTGAGGCTGGTCAGGACCCTCCGGCCCGCCCAGACTCAGGTTGATAGCGACGAGTCCGGCAATCCTCTGGCACTTCGCCATCGCAAGGGCGTATGCAGACCACGTGAAGTTACCGATGTCATCGGTCGCTCGAACGCTGACGATGCGGGCATACGGCCACAGGCCGACGGTCCCGAGGCCGTTGCGTGGAGCGGCGATCAAGCTGGCGATGAGCGTGCCGTGTCCGTCACCGTCAGCGACATCATCCAGTTCTCCGTTGTCCATCACGGTCAGCCGCTGCATCACGATCGACTCGGTGTCCGGCGTCAGGTCTACTCCGCCGTCGATCACGCAGATCACCGGGTTCTGGGCCGGCGGTGGGAGGTACTGCATCCAGGACGCGTTCAGTCCCTCGGCCTGCGGCGTGGTCAGGCTCTCGGCGTCGGCATCTCCCACCGGTGCCCATATCGCGAACCCCACGGCCATGGTCACGAGAGCGAAGAAGCGATGCCATCGAGACGTCTCGCGCAATGCTCGTGAGATCACGGAGTCGTGTCTCGCGGTCGTCACCGGACGACCAGACGAAAGACGGAACTGGTGCCCGCGAGAAACGGCCAGCCGTTGTCGGCGGGTGCCGTCACCCGGAACTTGATGGCGTAA
>CALMEC010000210.1 GCA_937862675.1 uncultured Actinomycetes bacterium | reverse complement strand
AACGGCTGTTCGCGCTGCTGCAAATCAAGTCGTTCTCCGCCGACCCGGATTATGCCGGCGATTGCCGCAAGGCGCCCGAATGGCTCGTCGCCGATCTTGCGACGATCGGCTTCGACGCCTCGGTGCGCGACACGCCACGTGCCCGGAGCCCGAGCGCCACATCCTCGACCGGCGTGGGATAGACGATCTGGTGGTCGGCGTTGGCGAAGACGAAGCCGACCCGCCGCTGCACCTCACGCCGTTCGTCCGCCACGTCGCGACCGTCGACCGTGACCCGTCCCCGTGTGGGTCGTACGAGCCCGTTGAGGAGGCGGGCGAGTGTCGTCTTCCCCGATCCGTTCGCACCGATCACCGCCGTCCGCCCGTCGGGGATCGTCGTCGTGACGTCGCCCAGGAGCGTCGTGTCGTCCTCCGTGATCACCGTGACGCCGTCCAGGACGATCACGGCGCGAGCACCTCGAACCAGGCGGCGGTCCCCATCCCCCCGGCGATGGCTGCGAGCGCCAGGCCCGAGCCCTCCCCCGCGGGAGCGAGATCGGCGGCCAGTCGCACGACCTGGATCGCCCCGGACGCACCCCAGGGGTGGCCGAGCGCGATCGCTCCGCCGCAGGGGTTGACGCGGACGGGGTCCAGTCCCAGGTCGTCGACGGTGGCGAGCATCTGCGCGGCGAACGCCTCGGTCATGGCGACCTCGGTCACCGCCGCGGGGTCGAACCCGGGGTTCCTCCGTCCCAGGGCCTGCGCGGCCGCGATGGCCCCGAGGTTCGGGAAGCGCGGCTCCACGCCCACGGTGACGCTGTCGCGATGCACGAGTCCGGAGAGTCCCCGGGCACGCGCCTCGGACTCCGCCATGACGAGCACGGCGGCGGCGCCGTCGGCGATCTGACTGGAGTTGCCGGCCGTGACCGATCCGCCGCGACGGACGATCGGGGGCATTCGCGCCATGCGGTCCGCCGTCAGTCCGGGTCGCGGGCACTCGTCCACCGCCACCTCGGATCCCCCGCGTGAACACGGGACGATCTCGCGATCGAACCGCTGCGCCTCCCGCGCCGCGCACGCCCGGGCGTGGCTCTCGGCGGCGAACGCGTCCTGACGCTCCCGCGACAGCCCCCGTGTCCGTGCGAGATCCTCCGCGGAGGCCGCCATGCCCGGGTCGTCGTGTCCGTCCGGGGCGAAGGCCCGGCGGGGGAAGAATCCCCGCCCACCGGGGCGCCGGTCCCGTGACGGGGTGTCGCGGAGCGGCGAGGTGCTGGCGCTCTCGGCTCCTCCCGCGATGTAGACGCGACCGGCACCCGCCTCGACGAGCCGGCACGCCAGGACGACGGCGTCGAGGCCGCCGCCGCACTGACGGTCGAGCGTGATGCCCGGCACCCGCGTGTCGACTCCGGCCGCCAGGAGCGCCCGGCGCGCCGGATTGCCGCCCGGACCGGCGGCCGCCGCGAGGATGACGTCGTCGGGGACGGTGCCCGGGACCCGCGCGCACAGCGCCCCGACGACCTCGGCGGCGAGATCGTCGACGGCGAGGTCGCAGAGGCCGCCGTCCAGTCGCGCGAGGGGCGTGCGGCACGCGTCGACCACGACGGCACGCTCCCCCATCAGCCGACCTCCGGAAGCTCACCGGCCAGGACGCGCCGACGGACGGCCGGGCGGTCGATCTTGCCCGACCGCAGCAGCGGGAACGGATCCTCGTGCACGAGATAGCGGCGCGGCCGTTTCGCACGGGCGAGACGGTTCACGACGGCGCCCCGCAGATCCGTCCGCCGGAGCGTGGCCCGCGGTACCGGTGAGACGACGGCCACGACGACCTCCCCCCAGCGCGGGTCGTCGACGCCGACCACGACGACGCCGGCGACGCCGGCACAGGCGGCGACGGCCTCCTCGACCTCCTCGGGCTGGACGTTCAGGCCCCCGGTGATGATCAGCGCCGAACCCCGTCCCGCGACGAAGAGGTTTCCGTTCTCGTCGATATGACCCATGTCCCCGACGGTCCACGCACCGTCGTCGGCGCGATGGGCGGCGGACGGCGGCGTGACGCCCCGGTAGCCGGAGAACAGCAGCGGTCCACGGGCGAACACGCGGCCCGGCCGTCCGGCGTCCAGGGGCCGGTCCTCGTCGTCGCGGACGGTGACCTCCACTCCCGGGAAGGCGCGCCCGACCGATCCCTCCGGTGTTCCGTCCCCGGTTCGCCGGATGGTGACGAACGAGAGCTCCGACGCCCCGTAGTACTCGACGATCTCGGAATGGGGCCACCGGTCGGCCACCCGGTCCGACGTGACCCCGTCCAGTCGCGCACCCGCGCACATGAGGTGGCGCGGCGCTCCGCCGCCGAGCCCGCCGGCCTCGACCATCCGGGAGAGGAGCGACGGGACGACGTAGACGACCTCCGGGGCCGACTCGCCCGCCCAGGACCGTCCGCCCGGCACGCCGCGCAGATCGATGTCCGCACCGCGGTGCAGCGCATGCAGGGCGCCGAACAGGAAGTGTGAACCGGAGAGCGGGCCGGGCACGGCCACCGTCTCGCCCTCGGCGATCTCCACGATCGTGTCCAGACCGGTGAAGCTGGCCCACCACGACGCGTGCGACCGCGCGAACGCCTTCGGCCGGCCGGCACTTCCCGAGGTGAACCCCACGTAGAAGTCGGCGTCGGGCACGGGCCCGTCCGGCGCGCTCCCGGGGCGGCGTGCCGGGGGGAGGAGCGCGACCCAGGCCCCGTCGGGATGCATCGACGCGCGCCACCCGCCGGCGACGAGACGTGCTCCGGCATCGGCCCGGTCCGCGGGGAGCACGACCGCCGACGGCGAGAGCTGCGTGATCGCGGCGTGCTGCTCGGACGGCGTCCATGCGGCGTCCACCACGCCCACGGCCCAGCCGGCCATCGAGAGCCCGGTGAAAGCCGCGAGGGCCTCGCCCGACTGCGGGGTCACCAGCGCGACGTCCCAGCGCGCGCCCACGGGCGTCGCACCCCAGGAGCGCGACCAGCGCATCATCCCCCGGGCGACCTCGCGGAAGTGGACGCCGTCGAGCGTTCCGGCGTCGTCGACGATAACGCCCGCCTCCCGGCGGGCGAGCGCACGCTCGCCGACCAGCCCGGCGGCATCGCGGGGGGTCACGCCCCCGTCTCTCCCCGTACCGTGCGGGGCGCGAGAAAGGGTGCGGCTCGCACGACGGCGGCCGCGACGACCGACGCGACGACCGCCTTCGCGATGTCGCCCGGGAGGTACACGTAGGTCACACGGGCGAACTTCGCGACCGAGATACCGCCGATCATCGCGCCCAGGGGGATGGCGATCGCGTACAGCACGGCCACGCCGCCGAGGAGGGAGGCCGTGGCACCCAACGCGATCTGGCCCCGGGGGGTTCGCGGCTCTCGCGCCCGGCGCAGGGCCACGGCGATCATCGCGACCGCGGCCGCCGCGAACGGGAAACCGATGATGAAGCCGGCCGACGGGGTGGTGAAGGGCGCCAGCCCGCCGCGGCCACCGGGCAGGACGGGCAGGCCGATCGCGACCAGTCCGACGAAGAGCGCGACCGAGAGGAACGCCTCGACGGGGACCAGGAGAAGC
>CALMEC010000209.1 GCA_937862675.1 uncultured Actinomycetes bacterium | reverse complement strand
CCATAGCTTCCGGCCGCGCGTGATCCGTCGGTGAGAAAATACCCCTGGGCGATCGGAAGGCGCCTGGCGAGGGAATCCGCGGTGCTCTGAGCGGCGGCGGCGTTCGCGGCGGCGTCCGTCGCGGTCTGCTCGGCGGAGCCGGCCTTCGTCATGACGGCATCGACGCGCTCGGAGACCGCCGCCGTGGTGGCTGCGCGCGCGAAGGCGCTCGAGTCGAGTCCGTCGACGGTGTCCGCGTTCAGGTTGGCGACCCTGCCGCGCCCGTTCACGGTGAACGGCGCGTCGGTCGCCCGCTTGGTGCGGAGGGCGACGACCGGGCCGGGGGTCGTCCGCTGGATCGCCGTCGCCTTCGCCGCCTTGTTGGACTTGCCGAGGACGAGGCCCTGGCCGGTGGCGGCGAGGGAGACGGAGTTGCCGACGATGCCGAGGGCGGCGACCAGGCCGACCGCCTTCAGCACGGTTGAGAGATGACGCATGGACTCCTCCCTGGGAGACGATGCGGTGTCCGGCGACCCTCTGCGTCGCCCCGATGGGGGCGTATCACGGCGGTCGCCGACCGCTGTGGTGATGTCAGACCGAGATGCCGGTGGGTGGAGCGGGGACGATGTGCGTCTCATGACAGGGAACAACGCCGGATGTGTCGGCTCCCGAGGGCACCGACACATCCGGCCACCTGACGCCCGGGTCCGTCTCTACGACAGCGGGGTCACCGTCAGCACGAAACGGCACTGACCCAGCGTCGTGACGGTCGGCTGTCCGGCCGACACGATGAGCTTCCCGTTGACGTCGCCGACGCGGATCCGGCAGTCGTCGATGGGGGTCGCCTGTGCGACATACGCGAAGGTCGAGTAGTTCGGGGCCTTCGTCAGTCCGATCTCGTACCGTCGCATGACGCTGTTGTAGGTCGACGAACTGATGCCACGGCTGCCGGCGTGGACCGTCCCGTCCAGTTCGATCATCGCCTGGGCGATCGGGAGCTGCGGTGCGATCGCGTCGACACCCGTCTGGGCGGTGCGCGCCTGGTTCGCGGCTCCGTTCGCCGTCGCCTCGACGGCGTCGACCCGGCCGCTGAGGACGGCGGTCGTGCTCGCCCGGGTGAAGACGGACGAGTCCATGCCGTCGAGCGTGTCGGCGTTCAGGTTGCGGATCCATCCGCGGCCGTTCACGGTGAACGGCGCGTCGGTGGTCTTCTTGGTCCGGATGGTGAGGACGGGGCCGGCGGTCGTGCGCTGGATCGCCGTCGGCGTGGCCGCCTTGTTGGACTTGCCGAGGACGAGGCCCTGGCCGGTGGCGGCGACGGAGACCGAGTTGCCGACGATGCCGAGGACGGCGACGGCTCCGAGGGCTTTGAGTGCGGTCGTGACGTGGCGCATGTGCGTGCTCCTATGAGATCGCTTTTCGGGATAGGCCGTAACCGTCGTCGTCGAGCATCTCACCGCATCGCACGGATCCCGTCGAGGCGGATGACGGAGCGGCTCTCTGCGTCGCATGTACGGCCGCGGGATAATGTCAGTCGGACAGGACGGCGGAGGCCGGCACCGGCGTCGTGCGCATCGGACCGGCGTCCGCTCGGTGCCCCGACGGGACCGGATCCGAGCGCCACGCTGACCTCCCGGCGTCGCGACCGGCGGGCACCGGTCGGGCGGTGATGCGTGCCCAGCCGCTGGAACGTGCGGATGCGGGCTCGACCGAGGCCGGTCAACCGCGGCGCTGGACGTCCTCGACCAGCGCACGAGGGGCGCAGGCCAGCCACCCCTCCTCGACCAGGTCGCGCAGGACGCGCGTGCCCACGACGCGGAGACGGACCAGCACCGCGGCGTACCCGTCGAAGTGCGGGATCGTGAAGATGCCGCGACGCCCCGAGTCCAGGACCGCGTCCTTCACCGAGAGGTCCGCCACCCGTACGCCCAGGATCGGCCCCTGCGGCGGCACCTCATCGCCGAAACGGCGGATGTCCGCCGTGCTGAACGGCCGTTCCCAGGCAAAGGCGGTCCCGGCGACCATCCACGCGCGTCGGCCGTAGCGCGAGCCCTCCGTGACCTCCGGGAGCGCGCATGCGATGCGGGCGACGTCGTCGAGGGCCGGCATCGGATCACGGCGTCCCGGTGCAGGCCGAGGTCGCGGACCGGGTCGCAGGCATGTCGGGAGGATACGCACACCAGGGTGGAATGCCGGTACCGTGCGGGTCGTCCCCACGGCCCGCCGTCTCCGGGACGGTCGCGGGCGCTCGGCGGTCGGACCGCATTTGCCGGCGTTCGGGGTCACGTGCACGCACGGTCCGTCGAGTGCGGGGTGCCGAGCGGGTCCGCCGCGAGGGCCGGAGTGGGAGGATATGCGGGTGCCGTCGCCCGTCGATCCCCGTCCACTCCCGGAGCTGCGCCACCCGGGGGCATGGAGGGACGTGCCGATCGTCGGCGTGGACGAACCGCTTGTGCGGGTGGCCGACATCGGCGGACGCGTGCTCGACGATCCCCAGTACTTCCAGTGGGACCTCCCGGGGGCGCGACCCCATTCCCTGGTGCGCACGGGCGTGGCGGAGCGCCTCGCCGCCGCCGCCGCGTCGCTTGCCGGTGGCCTCACCCTCGTGGTCTGGGACGGATGGCGTTCGTTCCGGACGCAGGAGGCCCTCTACGCCGACTGGCGCGGACAACTCGCCGAGCAGCACCCCGACTGGTCCGGCGATCGCCTCGACACCGAGACGGCACGCTACGTCAGCGTCCCCAGCGACGACCCCCTCCGGCCGGCTCCGCACATCACGGGCGCGGCCGTCGATCTCACCCTGGGGGACGAGAACGGCGAGCCGCTCGATCTCGGCACCAACTTCGACGCGTTCGTCCCCGAGGCCGGTGCGATGGCGCTGGAGGATACGCCGGGACCCGCCCGGGATCTGCGGCGGCTCCTGTTCTGGGCGATGATCGCACAGGGATTCACCGCATACGTGGAGGAGTGGTGGCACTTCGATCACGGTGACCAGTTCTGGGGGTCCGTCCTCGGGCGGCCGGCGCTCTACGGCCCGGCGGACCCCGAAGGATGAGCGGCCTCAGCGCGCATCAGCAACGGCTGATCGTCCTGGCCGTCGCATCGCAGGCGTCGATATCGATCGCCTCCTGGGGTCTGGGCGCCCTGGGCCCCGACCTGGCGGAGACGTTCCATCTCTCGGCGGCGGGCCTCGGCGCGATCCTCGCCGCCGGTTTCATCGGCAACGCGATCATCCTCATCCCCGCGGGGACCCTCGTGGATCGTGCCGGGCCCCGTCTCCCGCTCATCATCGGCGGCCTCGCGTCCGGGGCGTGCCTCGTCCTGGCCGGCTTCGCCCCGACGGCCCTGCTCGTGGGGGGAGCCCTTCTGCTCTACGGGCTCACGGCGGCGTTCGTCGCGGTGGCGGGCACGGTGTCCGTCTTCCACGGCTTCACCCCGGAACGGCGTGGCATGGCGCTCGGATTCCGCCAGATGGCCGTCTCGGCGGGAGGGCCCCTCTCCGCCGGGGTCCCGCCGGGCCCCCCCCCCCCCGGCGGCAACCGGCCTTGCCTGGGGGGGGCGGGGCGCCCCCCCGCCGGGGTT
>CALMEC010000208.1 GCA_937862675.1 uncultured Actinomycetes bacterium | reverse complement strand
CCCCCGGGAGCAGCGCCGCACCCCCCGCCCCAACGGCCCCCCGCCTGTTCACGCCGGTCCCCGAGGCTGAGTCGCGGTCGGGGTTCGGCCCCCCCCCCCCCCCGCCCCCCCCGCCCCCCCCGCCTCCGCCGCCGTCGGGTGACGAGTTCACCCGCACCGAAGCGGAGTACCAGGCGGCCCTCGCCGCCCTCGCAAACGCCGACGCCGCCTATACCACCCTCCAGGGGAAGGTCGCGACCGCCCGTCAGCACATCAACAACGCCCAGCAGGCGCTCGGGTAGCGCCGGACCAAGGAGGAAGGACCCATGCCTAAGTGGGAGGTCCGGCTTGAGTCGCCGGACATGAAGCGTGATGACGGGAAGCCGCACTTTCGGGTGCTGCGTTTCGCCGCCGCCGATGAGGATGCAGCCCGCGAGTTCGCGGAGCGTAAGGAGATGGAGCACTGCGTGTACCGCCTCCCCGCCGATGAGGCCCACCGCCTCGAAGAGCGCGGGCCGGAGCACCCGGGTGAGAAGGGCAGGCTCCACAGCCACTACCAGAGCAAGCCGTACCGGATCGTGGCCGTCCGCGAGATCCCAACCCCGCGGGAGGACTGACAGATGGCGATCACGGTCAAGTGGTTCGGGCTCGGACTCCAGTATTTGGTTGACCAGCCCGCGGACATGGAGGGCGTGACCGTCAAGCTCGCCCTCGCTACGAGCTCGTTCAGCCCGAACATCGATACCACCGACTTTCGGGATGACTTCACGGCGAACGAGTTGTCGAACGCCTCCGGGTACACGACGGGTGGTGTGACCCTCTCGTCGGTGCTGTGGTCGTACGACTCCGCATCGGATCAGGTGCGGCTCGACTTCGATGACCCGTCGTGGACGTTCTCGGCGTCCCGTCAGTGGCGGTACGGGATCGTCTACATCGACACGGGTGGCGCCGACTCGACGGACCCGACGATCGCGTACCTGGATTGGGGTACCACCCAGGACGTCTCGACGGCGTACACGTTGACGATCGACCCCGCCGGCCTACTCTACCTCGACGTCACCTAGCCGATGGCGTACAAGGGGGGCGCGACGTCCCGGCGTGGGGCGGACCTTGAGACGTACCTGTCGGTGAAGGCGTACGGGGCTGTCGGCAACGGCTCGAACGATGACACGTCAGCCATCCAGGCTGCGTTGGACGCCGCCGACTCCGCAGGCGGCGGCGTCGTGTTCTTCCCCGCCGGTACGTACAAGGTCACCGACACGCTCACCTACGCCGAGGAGGTGTGTTTTCAGGGTGAGGGTCCGGATGCGTCCCGCCTTGACTGGCCGTCGAGCGTTGGCGCCGGGGTGTGGGGGATTGAACCCTCCTACAGCTTCGGCACCTACGGGCGCCTCACCATCGAGAAGCTAGGGTTCTTCGGGCCTTCAACGGGGGCGTCCCTCACCCCCGGCACCGCCAACACCAACATGCATGGCGTCAAGATCGGCCGCCGCACCGTGCTCCGCGACTGTCAGGTCCGGGGCTTCAACTACGGGGTGGGTATCCAGAACGACCACGCTTGGCTGGAGAACGTCGAGGCGAGCGCGAACCACGCGAACGTCGTGTGGCTTGACACTGGAGGGGTCAGCCAGTACGGCGACCACACCATCCTGAACTGCACCTTGGATGGGGCGACGCTCGCCTCCATCTATGTGGAGGACGGGTCCCTCATCGACGGGTCCACGTTCATCAGCACCCATCTGGGGCTCGCCCCCTACGGGATCACCTGCGCGTCGGGCCGCAGCGAAACCCGGTTCGTGACGAACTCGGTGTTCATCGACGTCGCCTGCGAGCAGTTCGGGAACGCCGTTATCTATGACCCGAACACCGCCGGGTTGTTCAACGACAACCGGTGGTTTGGGGGTAGCCAGTTCATCCAGGACAGCACCTTCAAGATCTCGGCGACCACCTACGACTTCATGTTCGAACTGGGGTCGGTGAACCGGTTCAACTTCGACTTCAAGGGCTACCCGTCGCAGGTCCCGGCGTCGGCGTGGATCAAGGCGAACGACCTGAACAGCATCCAGTTGAACGGACTCACCTCGGATGTTCTGGGGGCGGGGAAGCCGATCCTCTGGGGCGGTTCTGGCGGGACCGGCACGGCGGCCGTCTGTTCCTGGCGCAACGACTCGGGGGAGGGGGTTTTCAGCCGGGCGCAGGAGGGGATCAGCGTCAACCAGTTGGTGGACGCGAACGACGAGTCGAACTGCGGTTTGTGGACGAACGCCTCGAACCCGCCGATCGGGGTGGCCCGCCAGACCGTCACCTCGAATCAGATCCTCGCGATCCAGTCGCGCGGGCGGTGCACCGCCATCGGGGATGGGGTGATCACGTTGGCCCGGCCGATCAAGCCGTCCACCACCAGCAACGGGAAGTTCACCCAGGCGTCGGACAACATTGATTCGTCGCGGTGCGGGTGGGCGGGGACGGGGGCGTCGGGGGATAACGCCACCTTCACGGCCGTCATCAACTTCGCGGGGTGGGGGTCGTAGGGTGGCCCGCGCCTTCGACGGTTCGTCATACCTGCGGTATGCGTCGGGGGCTCCGGTCACGGCCGCCCCGTTGACGATCGCCGCATGGTGCCTTTGTGACAACGGCGACTCCGGTTCGGTTGTCGCGTTGACCAACGGCACCCTGGACAACGAGTTCTATGTGGACGTGTTCGGCGGCGACCTGTATGTCGCCGCGAAGCAGGCCGGTTTGAAGAACGAGGCGTCCGGCCCATCGTCGTTTTCGGCGTCGGCGTGGCGGCATTTCGCCGGTGTCTTCGCCTCAACGTCGAGTGTCTACGCATTCATCAACGGGGTGAAGGGAACCCAGGCGACGACTGCTAGGACCCCGGCGAGCATCAACGAGGTGACGGTCGGCACCGCCGCCGCCGGCGGCAACAACCTGTCTTCCGGGACGGCGGCCGCGGAGGTCGGGATCTGGAATGTGGCGCTCAGCGACGCGGAGGTGCTTTCCCTCGCGCAGGGCGCCTTCCCGTCAGAAGTCCAGGCGGCGTCCCTCGTGTTCTACGCCCCCATTCGTGGCAGCAGCCCAGAACCGGATCAAACCTCGGGTGCCCGCAATCTGACGGTCACCGGCACCACCGTCCTCGAGCACCCCGACATCTTCCGCAAGCTCCGCGTCAACGCCTCGCCACTTCGCTGGTAGGAGAAACCGATGCCCCGCTACAGCGCCTCCTGTGTCACCACCAACGGTGGGACGACCGCCAGGCCCCTCATGAGCCTGTTCGCCGCCGCCTCCGTCGGTGGGTCGGTCGTCGAGATCGGGATCGCGAACACCACCTCCACCTCCTGCCAGTTCCGTATCGCCCGGTGCACCGCCGCCGGCACCCCCGGCACCGGGTTGGGTGAGGAGAAGTACGACACCACAAGCGCCGCCGCGAGTTGTACCGCCGCGAACAGCCATTCGGCGGATGCGACGGTGTCGGCGGACACGGTCGGCGGGATCGCCCAGTTGGGGGCGGCGGTCGGCGCCGGCTGGATCTGGACGTTCGGGGCGGGTGGCCTGCGCATCCCGACGGGGACGGCGAACGGCATCGGGATCATCCCGATCGGCACCGGCCAGGTCATCACCGCGTACTTCGTCTGGGATGAGTGAGTGGCGATAGCCCACGACACCGCGACCCGTTGGCCCACCACCAACGGGACGTCGGGGACGAACTCGGTGGACACCACCACCGGGGATCGGACGTTCTCGCATTCGGGGTCGGCGTCGGCGACCGCCGCCGTCGTGATGCTCCTCGCCACCGGGAACTCCGCCGTCGCCACCGGGGTGCTGTATGGGGGGGTGGCGATGACCCTCACCACCTCCGCGACGGACACGACGGAGGCGGGGATGGTGTGGATCTACACCTTGGTGGGCGACCCGATCCCGCAGGGCACCCAGACGGTCACCGTCCAGGAGTGCACGGCGACGGGGAAGTGGGCGACGTGCTGCACGATGACCGGCACCTACCCGTATGTGGCGACGTCGAACAAAACGGACACCACCACCTCCGCCAACCCGACGATCGCGTTGACGACCACCGCCGCCTCGAGCATGGGGTACGCGGCCGCCCATGATGGTGCAGCCGCGCCGGCGACGGCGATGACTTCGGGGACGCTCCTCCATCAGAACGATTACGGCGCTCTCTGTGCGAACACTGGGCGGTTTACCTCGGCGGTGGGTGCGTCCACCACCAGCATCACCTTCACGATCGGGTCAGACGACTGGTGTTGCGCTGGCGTCGCGTTCAGTGAGGGCGTCGCCCAACCGGTGTTCCCACCCCACCCGTACCGTGGGATCGTCGCTGAGCCGGTGGTGGCGTGAGCTTCCAGCCGAACAGTGGTGGTCTCCGCGCGACCCTCCAGGGCCGTCTGCGCCGGTCTCTTGTGGTCGGTGGGTTGGAGGCGACGCTTGACCCCACCATCCGTGAGACACCAACTCCTGGTGGGGCGACCGCCGGTGGCGTCGGACCTGTCGCCCGCGTCGATGTCTCCGCCGGCGGCGGTACTGGTGGCGGCACCGCACCCGGGCCAAGCGTCGCGGTCGCATCCCAGGGTGGTGTTGGTGGAGGCAACGGACCCACCGCAGCGGTCGCTTCTGTCGCCTCCCAGGGGGGCGCGGCGGGTGGTACCGCCCCGGGATCCACGGCCCCATCCGGAAACGGTGGGGGGGTTGGTGGTGCGTCGTCGCCGGTCGCCCGGGTTGATGTCTCCAGCCAGGGGGGCGTCGCCGGGGGCAACGGCCCGGTTGCGCGGGTCATGGTTGACCGGGGTATCGCGTATGCCCACGGGTTCGGCGCCCTCGACGCGGGCGGCGAATACGGCCCGGATGAGGATCTGCCATCCGGTGACTACCCGGCGGCCCGGGTGGCGGTCACTCCTGGCGGCGGCGTCGGCGGTGGAGTCGAGCCGGGTGAGAACATCGCCGGTGACACCACCCCCGTCCCCGGTGGAGTTGTCGCGGGTGGCGCTGGCCCAACCGCCGCGGTCGCCGGTTCTACGGGCGGGGGCGCTGGTGGCGGTTCCATCACCGGTTCCGCGAGCTCCGTGTCCCCCGGCGGTGCGGACGCTGGTGGGGTCGGCGCGGCCACATCTGCGGCGTCCGCCACCGGCGGGCTCGTCGCCGGTGGTAACGGTCCCACCGCGCGGGCGGCCGCCGCCGCCGGTGGGGGGGAGGGGGGTGGGAACACCCCGGCGGAGGCGGACCGCGCCACCCCGGGTGGCGCGGTCGCGGGCGGGAACGGCCCCCCCGCCGCGGCCGCAGGAACCGCTGGCGGCGGCGGTGGGGGTGGCAACGGACCCGCCGCGAAGTCCGGCGTCACCCCAGGTGGGGCGGACGCCGCCGGCAACGGCCCATCCCCATACGTCACCGTCGTGGTGGGTGGCGCGATCGCCGCCACCAACACGATCACCGGCGCCACCGTCCTCATCACTCCCGGCGGTGCCATCGCTGGGGGCTACACGCCCACCGCCGTCGGAGATATCGGCACCCCCGCTGAGGTCACCGGTTCGTCCGCCGTCCTCGCGGGTGTCGGCGGTTCCTCCGGCGACCGGGTCGTCGTGACAGGTTCGTCCGCCGGGTTGGCGGCCGTCATTGGAGAGGTGGACATCTAGATGCCGTATCAGCCTGGCGACACCGTCCGCCTCTCCACCCTGTTCGAGGTGGGGTCGGTCGCGACCGACCCGACAGCCGTCACCCTCGTCGTCCGTGAACCCGACGGCACCGAAACGACGTACGACTATCCGGTGCCCGCTACGATCTCTCGCGACTCTGCGGGGAACTACCACCGTGACATCTTCGCTGGCTCCGCCGGCCTATGGTCGTGGAAGTGGACGGGGACGGGTGCGGCAGCGGGGATCGACGAGGGGTCGTTCACCGTTGAGGACACCCTCCTGGGTGCGTACCTCCTGTGCAGCGTTGATGACGTGAAGGCGACCATCGAGTTGACGTCCTCGACGTCGGACGACTTGATCCAGAACGTCATCACCGCCGCCTCCGCGATCATCCCGGAGCGGTATCAGCGGGAGTTCGTCGGCCCGAGTGGCGGGACCCGGACGTTCGCGGTGAAGTCCCGGTTGGTGGACCTCGCCCCCTACGACCTCCGGTCGGTGGGGGCTGTGACGATCCATCCGGAGGAGACGGGGCAGGTGTTGGTTGCGGACAGCGACTACATGCTCCGCCCCGTCGGCGGGTTCCGGTTGGGTGGGACGTACCTCCACATCCGGCTGTCCCCACGCCTCGAGTTGAACTCGACGGTGATGCGGGAGTTCGGGGAAGCCCGCCTCCAGGTGGCGGGGGACTGGGGTGTGTTCTCCGAGGGGTCCGTCGGGCCGACGATCAAGCGGGCTGCCGTCATCACCGCAGCCTCCTGGCTTGACCGGGCGATCAACGAGTACGCCACGTCCTTCGAGGACCCCCGGGAGCTCAGGCCGGACCGGTTCGGTTCGTGGGCGATCCCCTCGGCGGCGCACGCGATCCTCTCCCCGTGGGGCAGGTTGGGGACGCCGGCGTGAGCACGTCCCGCGTCCCGGCGTTGAAGTCGGCGCTCGTCGCCCGCCTCCAGGCCGACAGCGACCTGTCCGGTATCGCCGTCACCTACGGTCCCCCGACGCCAGGTGAGTGGGCGGAGCGGGAGTTCATCTGGGTCGGTGCCGCCCGCGCTGCCCAGGAGACCGCCGCCCTCGGCCAGAAGCGCCGTGAGGAGACGTGGATCCAGGATGTCGTCGTCTCCTGTGTGGCGACGATGCGGAACGACCAGGAGACCCTGACCGACCGTGCCTATGAACTGGCCGGCGTGGTCGAGGACTCACTCCGGGCCTGGAGCACCACCCAACCGTTCTTCGGCGGCGTCGTCCGCTGGGCCCTCGTCGTCGGGATGGACCTCGACGAGTACGTCAACGACCAGGAACGGGAGGCCCGCGTCACCATGCGGGTCGCCTGCGCCGAAAGGATCTGACGATGGTCCGAGTGAGGTACATCGGCCCCTTCATCGATGGGGTCCTGATCCCCTATGGGCTGGGCGAGATCACCGCCCTGCGTGGTGTGCCCGTGGAGGTCCCCGATGACCTCGCCGCGGGTCTCCTCGACCAGCCCTCAAACTGGGAGGCCGTCCCCTCCGCCACCGTGAAGGAGAAGGTGAGCGATGAGTAGATCCGGCCTCTGGTCCCAGGTCGGGATGGTCGCGGAGTCCACCGTCGGGACGTACGCGACCCCCACCCGGTTCCTCGAATTCGTGAGTGAGTCCATCCAGATGACGGTGGAGCGCGTCGAGTCGCAGGCGCTCAGGTCGTCGAACCGGACGCTGCGTTCCGGCAGGTGGGTGACGGGGAAACGGTCGATCGGTGGTGAGGTGGTGTTCGAGGTCGCGGACCGCGGCTTCGCCCTGCCCCTTGCGTATGCGTTCGGTGGCGGGACGTGGGCTGTGACCACCCCGTCGGGTGGGACGAACAGCCGGGACTTCACCATCCAGCAGACCTTGAACTACGGCCGGGCGATGACGATGCAGGTCGGCCGGCCCGACACGGCTGGCACCGTCCAGCCGTTCAGCTACCTGGGTGTGAAGTGCACGGAGGCGACCATCTCGTCGGATGTTGATGGTCTCTGCCAGCTGTCCATGACCGTCGCCGCCCACGATGAGGCGACCGGACAGTCGCTCGCGTCCGCCTCCTACCCGACGACGCAGCTGCTCTTGTCGTGGGTGGGTGGGACGTTCAGCCTCGCCGGCGCCGCTCTCGACGTGAAGAACTTCTCGTTCACCGTGAACCACGGGTTGAACACCGACCGGTACCTGCAGCGCGGCACGGGAGGCACCCTGATGAAGGAGCCGATCGAGGCGGCGATGGCTGAGGTGTCGGGGTCGTTCACCGTCGAGTTCGAGTCGATCACCCAGTACAACCGGTATGTGAATGGGACGGAGGCGTCCCTCGCGGGGACGTGGCAGGGCAGCGTCATTGAGGGGTCCCTCGCCTACGAGCTCGCGGTGACGATGGCGGCGACCCGGTTCGACGGTGAGACCCCGAACGTCGGTGGCCCGGACATCCTGGAGATGACGGTGCCGTTCAAGGCGCTGGTGTCGTCTGGCACTTTGTCACCTTACGTCGTCAGATACCGGACAACGGATGTGGTCGCGTAATGCAGGTGGTCGTGGAGGGCCTGGATGAACTCCGCCAGGCCCTCGCCCGGATGAACCCCGAGTTGGACAAGGCGCTGCAGGAGGAGATCGGGGCGTCCGCCCGCCTCGGAGCGGATGCCGTCCAGGGGAACGCCCCCGTCCGCTCGGGTCTCCTCAAGTCGTCGGTGCGGGCGTTCACGGATGGCCCGACGGCCGGCGGGGTTGAGGTGACCGCCACCCGCCGCGGCTACCCGTACCCCCAGAAGGTGAACCGGCAGCGCGGGTTCTTCGACCGCGCCCTCACCGAGGTTGCACCGAAGGTCCAGAAGCGGATGGAGAAGGTTCTGGACGCCATTGCTCGAGCGTTCGCAGGAGGTTGAGTTGGCTGAGTTCGAGTTCGACGGACGGTCTGTGGCCGTCATCCCGCCCCGTGAGCTCACCCTTGGTGACCTCGCCTTCATCAAGAAGGAGTACGACATCGACTCCCAGGTCCTCCTTGAGGAGGGCTTGGCGATGGTGGATCCGGTGGCGTGGCGTGCCCTCCTCACGGCAAGCATCCGCCGCGGCCAGCCGGAGGTCAGTGCGACGGATGGCCGGTTGGATGACGTCGCGATCGTCCCGCTGATGGAGGCGATGACGGCGGAGCGGGAGGCGGCCCTGTTGAAGATGGAGGCCGAGCAGCAGGGGGGCGGAGACCGCCCTACCGGGGGATCCTCCTCGACCCCCGCGAAGCGTGGAGCCCGGAAGTAGCTGTGCGGTTCGGCATCCGGCCGTGGGAGATGGAGTCGCTGCGTCCCTGGGAGTGGCGGGCGATTGAGATCGCGTTGGAGGCGGCTGAGTGAGTACCCGTGACCTGAGGGTCAGGTTCATCGGCGACGCCTCGGGGTTGAAGTCTTCGTTCGCGGAGGCGAACGCCGCTGCCGCCGGCGTCTCCACCGGGTTGAAGCAGGCGGATGTGTCGGCGAACACGGTCGGCAAGTCGTTCACCCGTACCAGCAAGATCTTCAAGGGCGCCGGGAAGGTCATCAAGTCCTCCGGGCTGGATGCTGCGGCGTCGGGTGCGTCGTTCCTGTCGATGGTCCCCGCCTTGTCGGGGGTGGCGTCCGGCATGGGTGCCGTCACCGTCGCGGGTGACGCCCTCCTGTCCACCACGTCGGCGCTCGGCGCCTACGCGATCCCCGCGATGGCTGTGGCCGCCCTCGCTGCGGGTGCGGCGTTCGTCGCCCTCCGCGGCAACGCTTCGTGGGCGTCGGAACAGATCGAACGGCTGAACGACGCGGCGAACGAGACGCGGGAAGCCCACATTGATGTGGCCCGTTCCGCCCTGTTCCAGAAGCGGGCGATCGAGGACCTGTCGGACGCCCAGTTGGCGCAGCAGCAGTCGTCACTCGGTCTGTGGCAGGCGCAGCATGACCTCGCGGAGATCGCCAAGACGAACGGCAAGAACTCGCTCGCCTATAAGCAGGCGCTCCTGCAGGTGAAGCAGGCGGAGGACGCCGTCTCGGATGCCCGCCGGGAGACGATCCACCAGGCGCAGGATGTCATCCGCCTGACGGAGAAGCGGTCGCAGGCGACGCAGCGGGAGAAGGCGGGGATCGCCAAGGAGCGGGCTGAGCTCGACAAGCTCACCCAGGCGTACCGGAGGGGGATGATCACGGGGGATGCCGCGACCGCCTACAAGAAGCGGATGGCGGCGGTGACGGAGGCGGAGGCGAAGGCCAGCCAGAAGGCCGCCGCACGTCACAAGGCGAACGGTCAAGCCGCCCTCGACGCCGCGAACAAGCTGCGGGGCGACGCCAGCCCGGCTGCGAAGGAACTCCGGGAAAAGCTGCTGGAGTTGGCGAACACCGAGTTGGACATGTCGAGTGTGATCTCGGCGATGAACAACCTGGCGACGGCGGCCGGGTCGGCTGCGGCGGGGGTGGTGGCCGCTGCCGACGCCATCAGGAACATGCCGACCACGATCACGGTCCCGACGACCTCCCGGGGCGGCGGCCCCGGTGGGAAGCCCGCTCCGGGTAACCCGGGGGTCGGCAACAAGCCTGCCCTCGCGCAGTCCATTGAGATGGGCCGCCGCGGGATCACCCCCCGCCGTGGCGAGTTGTCGAGCCTCGGTTTCGACGCCATCGCCGGGATGGTCATCGACCGGCGCCACCGTGACGACTCGCTGCAGGACAAGGTCGCATCCTCTCGGGCCGCCGCGGCAGCGAAGAGACGGGGGATCACCAACCCCGACAAGGTCTCGGCGATGGAGGACAAGCGGGTTGCTGAACTCCGGAAGAGGGAGTTGACCGCCGACGTGGGGACGGTGAAGCGGCAGCGGATCAAGTTGCGGCAGCGGATCGTCGCCCTCAGGAAGCGGTTGGCGCAGCAGCGGACGTCCCGCCAGAAGGCGAAGAAGGACGACCAGCCGGACTGGGACTCCCGCATCCAGGACACCATCGGCCGGATCCGCGGTCTGTGGGACCAGGACCGGGCGATGTCCCGCACCCTCGCCGAGTTGAAGGCGGAGGCGAAGGAACTCGACTTCGACATCAACGCGTTGGGCGACCAACTCGGGTCGCTCCCCGACTCCGTCCCGGATGACGCGGCTGAGCCCGAGGCGCCGGCGACGGCGATGGACTTCGCTGAGGCGGAGGTCGCGAAGGCGGCGTTGACGGACGACAAGAGCGACGACGTCACCGCCGCCGAAGGGTTGGTCGGTGTCGCCGAGGGTGAGTACAACGCGGCGTTGGCGTCGGGGGACCCCCGCCGCATCCGTGACGCGGCCGGTGTCCTTGCCTCCGCGCGGGCGGCCCTCCAGAACGCGAAGGACCTCCGGGACAACACGGATGCTCTGAACGCGAACACGGATGCCATCACCGGGGCGTTCGGTGGGTCCACCACCTTCCAGTACGGCGGCCAGAACTACGTCCTGCGTTCCCTCGCTCCCCCGTCGTCGGACGACCTCAGGATGGGGGCGATATGAGCGTCACCGTCGGCAGGCTGAGCCTGGATGACCCTGAGAACTTCCCCGAGTCGGTCGGTGAGTCGGTCGCCAATGTGGGTGCCACCCCCGTCCCCGGTGGACGAGCCGGCCTCACACACAGCATCGCGTTGACCAGCTTCCCCGCATCGTCGGGGGACACCGCCACAGACCGCCAACGTGTCCGCCGGCAACTGCGGTCCCTGGTGAACAACCTCCCGTACCGCCTCCAAGGAGTGTACGTCGCGTGGACTGAGGACACGGAACGGTCCGGCTGGTACGTCCCCGGGAAGGCGGACTTCGACGTCGCCGACATCTCCGGCCTCGTCTCCGCCTACTGGAAGTTGTCGCTTGGCGAGCTCCGGGAGGTGGGTAAGCGCCGCACCCACCGCCGCGCCACCAGCGTCTACATCCGCAGCCTCCTCGATGGGACGGTCCCCCGCGACTACCTGAAGCGGGTGTACTCAACGAACTTCTCGGACCAGACGCCGGTCGCCCTCACCCACCTGCCGAGCACGGTGACGGACTACCGGTTCGAGGATGGGAGCGCCATCCCCACGTTGACGACCGCCCGCACCGGCTACGGGTCGTCGAGCCTCCAGGCGGTGATCGGCGGGACGAACCTCCAGGTCGTGTCGTACGAACAGGACGAGGCGAACCGGAACCTCGGTGACGTCGTCATCTACGACCGCCGCGGCACGTTGACGTTGACGACCACCGGACCGACAACCGGTTGGGAGGAGGTGTACGGCCCCGACTGGCCGCTCACCTCAGGCGACGCCCCCGTCCTCGAGAACAGCCTCGCCCGCGTCAGCTACGACACGTCGAACACGGATGGGTTCGTGGTGGAACGGTGGATCGGCTCCACCTGGAGCCATGAGGGAAAGGTGCTCGTCAAGAGGATCACGACGGGTGGGACGTACGACACCACGTTCGTGTCGGCGGACATCATGGAGTGGACGCCGGAGCGGGGTGTCGTCCGGGCGGTGATGAGCGTGTCCGGTGACGCGGCGAGCCGTGAGGAGGTGTACCTCACCCTCCAGCGCGGCTGGACGGGACCCCGCGTGGAGGTGTACCCGGCGAAGACCTCAGCGGGGGCGAACGCCAACGCCGGCATCGCGTTCTACGCGAGCGTCACCCCCGCCGGGACGTCCTACGCCCGCAAGGAGGATGACGCCGGCCTGCAGACCGCGACCGGCACCACCGGCTTCTCGAACGCGACGTTGGGGTCCGCCACCGGGTTCAACGACGAGAACTGGTTGGCGTTCCACCCGAACGGCGGTGGGGCGGGGGCGGGTACCACCCAGGTGAACATCGCCGTCGTCCAGTCCGACGTCGTCGCGAAGACCTACTCGGACACGAACGCGTATGGGTCCACCCGCAACGGCGTCGGGGTGGAGGGTGGCACCGCCTACGCATCCATCCACATCGGGTTCGTCACCGCCACCGGCGGCACCCTCAACGAGAACTCCAGCACCACCCGACTGGGGTCGCAGGACATGGCGGCGTCGATCCTTTATGACAGCCGGTCCGTCCCCACCGTCGTGTCAAGGAGCAGCCGCTAGTGGCCGTCGAGATCATCGACGCCCGCGGCTACTCGCTGCGCCACGTCCATCCGACGGCGACGTACGTCAGCCAGGGGGGGACGGCGACGGTGTTGGGCCGCACCTACGGGTTCACCTGGCTGCAGCAGGCGCATATCCCCACCGACCACGGGTTCGTGGAGGGGACGTACACGACACGCCTCGGGGACTCCGGGGAGTTCAGCATCACCTTCCCGAACGCTGTCGGCCCGTTGGGGCCGTGGCGGGAGCGGTTCAGCAGCGACCTCGCCCTTGAGTTCATCGAGGTGTACCGGGATGACGAGTTGGAGTTCGTCGGCTGCATCCAGCGGGTCGAGATCGACCGGGGGTCGGTGACGGTCAGCGGCACGGATGCGTGGGGGCTGCTCCGCAGGGCGTATGAGCGGGACAGGACGTGGACGGCGGCCCCGCAGGATGTGGTGACCTCCTACACCCGGGTGCCGGTCGCCGTCATCAACGACCCGTTCGACAGCCTCTCCGCCTGGACGGCGAGTGGGTCCACCACCACCAGCGTCGCGAACGGTGAGGCGACGATCTGGGACATCGGTGGTGGCGCCGCCTACATCGATCAGAGCGTCACCCTTGGTGATTCGTGGCGGCTGCGGGGGACCGTCCGGGCGGAAGCGCCGTCCTCCGGGACCATCCTGTACGTCGGTGTCGGCAACGTGAGCGTCGCCTACGTCGTTTCGATCGGTACCGGCCTATGGTCGTTCTACGACGTGGTCGACGGGACCGTGCTGTGTTCCCGTGCCAGGTCGATTGACCGCACCTTGCCGGTCACCGTCGAGATCGTCCGCCTCGGCCGGTGGATCAGTGCCTCCGTCCAAGGGAACTTCATCGGCTCACTGGAGGTGAAGTCAGGGTTCACCGGCACCCTCAACGTCTACTTCCAGGCGGAGACCACCGCCACCGCCGAGAAGATGGTGATCAGCGAAGCGTCGTTGGTGGACCTCACCGACTTCACCGCCCGCGGCAGCGACCAGGGCGACTATGTCCTCCCCGGCGACCAACCCCCCGGTGGACTCCGCGGACGGTACTTCAACGACGCCGACCTCCAGGGCTACGCATCGGCGGACCGCAAAACCCGGATCCTCGCCCCCGACCGCCCGCACTACGCGGAGCGGCTTGACCCGTCGATGAACACCTCCTCCGGGCTGTCGATCCCGATGCAGCCCGGCAACAGCGGCGACTACTTCTCGGTCCGGTGGTTCGGGTCCGTCTACCTCCGTGGCGACCTCGGGAACTACACGTTCGAGACCACCAGCGTGGATGACGGCAACCGGGTGTGGGTCGGGAAAACCGGGTGGGGCGACCAACTCATCGACGACTGGAACACGTCATCCGGGACGAACACCGGCACCTGGACGGCCGCCAACTACGGGTCGAAAGCCGGTTGGTACCCGATCATCGTCGAGTTCTTCGAGGAGACCGGCTCCGCCGTGTTCCGCCTCCAGT
>CALMEC010000207.1 GCA_937862675.1 uncultured Actinomycetes bacterium | reverse complement strand
CGGAAGACCTCATGGGGAAGAAGCCCGCCCCCGCCCCCGCCCCCCCCCCCCCCCCCGCCCCCGGGCCCCGCCGCCCCCCAGCAGCCGATTCCCTGGATGCGGGACTCGAGGACGCCGCACTCTCACCCGACACAGAACGCCGCACATCCGCCGGCACTGCTGTAGTCGGGAGGTGAACGCACATCATGACCGATGAACTGCCCCAGCAGAGCACTGCTGATCCCGACGAGATGGCGGAGGACGAGTTCGATGAGAGCTCCGACCCCGACACCGAACCCCCCGGCACCGAGAACGAGGAGTCAGGGGGGCCTCCGGGCCGGGTGAACTGGACCCTCCTCACCGCCGATGCTGCGGAAGAGGAATGGCTCGCGCTCAACGAATGGGTGCACTGGCTCCGCCACACCTACGGCCTCCCCGTCGCCGTCATCCCGCCGTTCTGGCACCGCCACCCCGAACACGTGTGGGAGCTCTCCGCGCTGCACATCCACTGGCTCTGCGCGATCCACCCCGAAGCCAAAGGCTCCGCGATGCTCGTCTGGCACCGCGACTTCGCCGAAGCCCGCGAACGCCTCCGCGACTGGACCTCAGCCTGCGGCACACGCCTGAACACCGACCGGGCCACCCGCCAGATCGTCTGGCCAGGAGAGAAACCCGTCGAGCCGGTCGAAGACGCGGTGATCCCGAACCGCGAGGAAGACTTCGTGGAATACATGCACGCCGACGTGGAAGCGCGACGGCGAGCTGAGGATCAGTTCATCGCTGGGCTTGTTCTGAGCACAGGAGAAGTGCCGTGAACCGGCGTGAGCGGCGAAGGCGCGGCAGGGACCGGCGCTTCACGGTAGAAGCGGTGCCGCGCAGCCAACCTGATCTGCACAAGCTCGCGCAAGTGTTCCTCGGCATGGCAGTCGGCAGGGCGAAGGCCGAGGAGTCATCCGCGCCGGATGCTGATGATCCTGGGCGTTCTGAGCCTGGCAACGTAGAATAGAACCCGACGCCACAGCCACTCAGGCTGGGTGCGCAGTCTCTTTGCCCTTGTGGCTTACCCCGGTTCTTCCGGCGGACGTGTTTCCCGTTTACGAGTCGCACCGCGTGACGCTTCGTCGTCGCGTTGGCTCCCACCCATCGGTGAGAGGAGACACGACTCATGACTCTGGCACCCCCAGCGCCACCCACCAGTCTCGACCGTCTCGGCGAGACCACGACCCTCGCCGTCTCCTACCTGCGTGTGTCCACGAAGGAGCAGGCAGAGCGCGGCGGCCGCGACGAGGGCTTCTCCATCCCCGCGCAACGCGACGCGAACCTCCGCAAAGCCCGCGACTTGAACGCGATCGTCGTGGAGGAGTTCATCGACGCGGGCGAGTCCGCGCGGAAGGCCGACCGGCCTGAGCTGATGCGGATGATCGAGTACGTCAAGACCCACCAGGTCGCGTACTGCATCGTCCATAAAGTTGACCGGCTCGCCCGCAACCGTGCCGACGACGTGGCGATCCACCTCGCGCTCAAAGACGCCGGCGTGATGCTCGTGTCCGCGACCGAGAACATTGACGAGACCCCATCGGGAATGCTGCTGCACGGTATCATGTCCACGATCGCAGAGTTCTACTCCCGCAACCTCGCCAACGAGGTCGCCAAGGGCATGACCCAGAAAGCGGCAACCGGCGGCACCGTCGGGCGGGCGCCCATCGGCTACCTCAACGTCCACACCCGTGACGAGCTCGGCCGTGACATTCCCACCGTGATCCCCGACCCGGACCGTGCCGCGCTGGTGCGGTGGGCGTTCGAGGCATACGCCACAGGGAACTACTCGACCTCGATGCTGCACAGCGAGCTGATCGACCGCGGCCTCACCAGCGTGCCGACTCCGAAACGGCCCGTGAAAGCACCGGGGCTGTCCACGATCCAGCAGATGCTCTCGAACCCGTACTACAAAGGCGATGTCATCTTCCGTGGAGCCCGCTACGACGGACTCCACGAGCCGCTGGTGAACGCGGAACTTTGGTACCGGGTGCAGAACGTCCTCACCGCGCACCAGGTATCCGGGGAGAAGACCCAGACCCATGAGCACTATCTGAAAGGGTCCGTGTACTGCGGTGACTGCGGCTCCCGGCTGATGGTCACCCACGCGAAGAACGGCAAGGGCATCGTCTACCCGTACTTCATCTGCGCGGGCAGGCATTCCAAACGCACGAGCTGCACCCGTCAGGCGATGCCGATCGAGCACATCGAACGACAGGTGGAGGACTACTACCGGCGTGTGCAGATTCCTGAGCACATCGTCACCGCGCTGCGGCAGATGCTCGTTCGCCAGTTCGATGACCTCCACACGGCGAACAAGGCTGAACGGCACACTCTCGCCGTCGAGCGTGACCAGCTCCGGGACGAGCGGCGCAGCCTGCTCCACGCGCATCACGCCGGTGCCGTCCCGCTGGACCTCCTCAAAGAAGAACAAGACCGCATCGGTCGCCGTCTCGCGTTCCTCGATGCGCAGATCGACGCGGGCCAGATCGAGTACGACCAGGCCAAGGCACACCTGGAAGACTGCCTCGCCCTGGCCGGTGACATGCACGCGATCTACATGAGCATTGACGACTCACTCCGACGCATCTGCAACCAAGCGTTCTTCGAGCGCATCCACGTCTACGAGACCGAGAACGTCGACCGGGTGGAGGCAGAGCCCGGCGAACCGTTCGACTGGCTGCTCGACCCGAAGCTCCACGCCGCAGCGCTGACCTATGAAGCCAGGCTGCGCGCGGGAGAGGATGTCAAACCTGCGGACGTCGCAAGTTTGAACATCGACTATTGGGTGGGCCCTACCGGGATCGAACCGATGACATCCACGGTGTAAACGTGGCGCTCTACCAGCTGAGCTAAAGGCCCG
>CALMEC010000206.1 GCA_937862675.1 uncultured Actinomycetes bacterium | reverse complement strand
GCGATCTGTCCTGGCATCCCGTCGACGGCATCCACGATCTGCCGATGTGGGAGGGCGACCGGTACTTCCTCCCGCTGGTCTTCGACGATGATCCGCGGCTGTTCCACCTGGTCATTCCGTACCAGGACGGACGACCCACCGGATGCTCCGTCGTCCGCGGTTCCTGAGCCCACCCACACCGGCCGCGGCGGCGCCCACCGGTACGTATGGGCATCGCTTCATGTCGTCCGGATGCGATCCGGCGGGCGGGTCTTCGCACCCGCCGGCCGGGCCGCCGATCCGTCAGATGGGCTTTCCGCCCCGCAGCTCCGGATGGTGGCGCCGGAAGTGCTCGTCGAGGTCCTCCAGGTCACGGGTGCGCGCGATCGCCGGCCGTGCACCGACGCGTTCGAAGTGCGCTTCGAGCGCGGGTCCGCCGAGTGGCGGTGAGCCGTACGACTCCCAGCCCTTCAGCATGTAGAGGTAGATGTCTGCGACGCTGAAGACGTCACCGAGGCACCACTGCCGGTCGGTCAGCTGCGACTCCAGATAGGCCCCGGCCTCCTCGTATGCCGCCCGGCCCTTCGCCGTGATCCCCTCATGGCCGTCGTCGCCGGTGGTGAGCATCGCCGGGTACTGCAGCGGGTAGTGGATCGTGTGCAACGTGTTGGCCAGGTAGACGACCCACCGCAGCAGATCGCCGCGGCCCGGCTCACCGGGCTGGGGACCGAGGCCCGCCGCCGGGAAGCGCTCCACGAGGTAGAGCAGGACCGCACCGGTCTCGTAGACCGTCACGTCACCGTCGCGGATCGCCGGAACGCGCATACGGGGATTGACGCGGGCGAACTCCGCGTCCTCGGCCCGTTTGCGCGGGTGGACATCGTGGACGGAGTATTCGACGGCACCCTCCTCGAGCGCCGCACGGACGGCGAAGCTCGAGGATCCGGTGATTTGGAAGAGTTCGATCATGGGCACAACCTAGATGAGCAGTGCCACGGAGATCCTGGGGTGGTGCGTACCCCCGACGGCGCAGATGCGCCGTCGTCGATCAGGCACCGCGCTCCGATGTCTCCCGATCCCACAGAGGACCCGCGCGTGTTAAGTGTCTGACACCAGTGCTGTCAGGAACGAGCGCAATCGGCACCGGAGGCAACCCCCGGCACGGGCGTCACGGCGACCCGTCCCCTGCCGGCGGCACGGTTCGTGACGGCGGAGATGACTTGCCCTGATGGACGTACCTCATGACGTCTTTCCCCTTCATGAACTCCACCGTCACGTCCAACGTCGGCGGAACGATCGCCGAGTAGACCAATCCGTCCTGCTGCACGTCGGCGCCGCGAATCACGACGGACGTCGAGTCAACCGGCCGGACGCCATAGATGAGAACCGGACGATCATCGATCTGACGACCCCCGGTCCGCTGTGGATCATCACGCCCCACCTGCGGACCACACACGTGGTTCCACGTGGCATCGCCCGCCGCCGATGCCCGGATCGTGAACTTGACGCATTCCCTGTCCGCAGGCTCATGGAACTCCGCGGGATCGGCACGCCGAGCAGACACGACGCCGGTGTCGCCGAGGATGGGATACGCGTCGACCGTCGCCGCGGACGGGAGCACATTCGGAGAGCTCGTCGACGACGGCGCTCCGTCCCGCGTGACGGCTCCGCTCGGGATCAGGGCCACCGTCAGAACGCCGAGGGCGCCGCAGGCGAGTGCCGTGACCGCGGTCCCGGCGATCCAGGTCCGGCGTCGCCGGTGCCGGCCGCGCTCGACGATCTCCGCCCATTCGTTCGTCCATCCCCCCGGGGAGATGTAGCGATCCAGGACGTCGTGCACGTCGCTGTCCTGGCGGGTCGTGTCATCCATCGGTGGGGTCCCCTTCTCGAAGTCTGCTTCGGAGAGCCGCCTGTGCCTGGTGCAGGGTCGTCCGCACCGTCACAGGTGAGATGTCGAGGAGCTCGGCGATCCTGGCTCCGGACAGATCGCCGTAGTAGGTCAGAAACAGCACGGTGCGCTGCCGGTCGGGAAGACCACGGATGAGACGGCGCAGGTCGTGGTCGACCCGCGGGTGCTCGGGTGCGGGGAGGTCGATGTCGTCGTCCAGTCGCTCGGACGGCCGTGATCGCCGCAGACGATGATGACGACGGGTCTCGTTGAGCAGGATCGACCAGACCCAGCTCTCGAGCGCCTCCGGATCACGAAGCGACGAGAGCCGCCGCAGGGCGTGGAGGAAGGCCTCGTTCACGGCGTCGCGTCCCGCTTCGACATCGCCCAGGCGCGCCGACGCGAAACGGAGCATCCGCACGTGATCCCGCGAGTAGAGCGCGCTGACCGCCGCGCGCAGGTCCGCCCGGGAGGGCTCGCCCGCCGCGATGGCCTGATGAGGTGTGACGTGATCCATACACCCATAGGAGACCACCGGCCGCCGAAATGTTCAGTGCGTGACGCGCCGCACCCCATCCGCGCTCCGTGCCCAAGCCGGCTGTCGCGACCGGAGCGGCACACTCCCGGAGCGATCACTGACCTCACACCGCGGGATACGGCCCGGTGCTCGCGGAT
>CALMEC010000205.1 GCA_937862675.1 uncultured Actinomycetes bacterium | reverse complement strand
GGTGCTCGTCGACCGCTTCCTGGACGACGCGATCGAGATCGACGTCGATGCGCTGTATGACGGCAAGGAGCTGTTCCTCGCCGGGGTGATGGAGCACATCGAGGAGATGATGCCCATCATCTATACGCCGACGGTGGGCGAGGCCTGCCGCCAGTTGCGCGCCTGGGACGACGCCGGGCTCGGCCCGATCAACATGGCGATCAACGTCTCGGTCGTGCAGTTGCGCCGCGCCCCGGTGCTCGCCTTCATCCTGATCCTGTTCGGCCTCGCACGGCTCATGCTGCCCGGCCGCGACCGGTTCCACGTCGTCCTCCTCGTCATCTCGGTGGTGCTGTCGGCCGCCTCCGTCGTCATGGCCCACGTCGGCGTCCCGCTGGGCTGGTGCATCGTCGTGCTGATGCTCACCCCCTGGGTGACCGTGATCGGATACGAGACGCGGGGGCACCGGCACGTGTCCCGTGTCGTCGAGCGCATCCGGCAGGACGCGGGGAATCCGACGCCCGGGACGGCACCGGCGGACGCGGACTGAGGGCGGCGCGCCCGGTGGGCGGCGGGAGGCGTTTCGCTACATTGCCGGGGTGACCGAACAGCCCAACCGATTCGACCCGACGATCCCCGAGCCGGCCTGGATGGACCGCTGGCTCGACTCCGGAGCGCTCCGCGGCGACCCGTCGAGCGGCCGCGAGCCGTACGTCATCGCGATCCCGCTGCCCAACGTCACCGGGTCGCTGCACATGGGCCACGCGCTCAACAACACGATGCAGGACGTCCTCATCCGGTGGCACCGCCAGGCCGGACGCGAGGCCGAATGGGTCTGCGGCACCGACCACGCGGGCATCGCCACGCAGGCCGTCGTCGAGAAGAACCTCGCAGCAGAGGGGATCCGCCGGGCGGACCTGGGGCGTGAGGAGTTCCTCGAGCGCGTCTGGTCGTGGAAGGAGGAGTCCGGGGGGCAGATCATCACGCAGCAGAAGCGGCTGGGATGCACCCTGGACTACTCGCGGGAGCGCTTCACGCTGGACGAGGGCTACGCACGGGCGGTGGCGGAGGTGTTTGTCCACCTCTACGAGAAGGGGTACATCTACCGCGACCGCTACATGGTCAACTGGGACCCCGGCCTCGGATCGGCCGTCTCCGACCTGGAGGTCGAGAACCGCACCGTCGTGGACGAGCTCGTCGAGATCGCCTACCCGCTCACGAGCGGTGAGGGCGAGGTCATCGTGGCCACGGTCCGCGTCGAGACGATGCTCGGCGACACCGCCGTCGCCGTCAACCCGGACGACGAACGCTATCGCGACCTGATCGGCCAGACCGTGACCCTGCCGCTGGTCGGCCGTGAGATCCCGGTCATCGCCGACGACCACGTGGACCCGGCGTTCGGGACCGGCGCGCTCAAGGTGACCCCCGCTCATTCCGGGGACGACTTCGAGATCGCGCGACGTCACGGCCTGGACGAGGTCAGCGTCATCGGCGAGGACGGCCGGATGACCGATCTCGCCGGCGCGTACGCCGGTCTCACCATCGCCGAGGCGAAGCGGGCCGTCTTCGACGACCTGCAGGCGGCCGGCGCGATACGCACGGTCCGCGAGTACTCCCACGACGTCCCGTTCTCCCATCGCAGCGGCGAGCGCATCGAGCCGCTCCTGTCGCTCCAGTGGTTCTGCCGGATGGACGAGCTGGCCGGACCGGCCATCGAGGCGGTCCGGTCCGGGCGGGTCCGCTTCACCCCCGAGCGTTTCGGTCGCGTCTATCTCGACTGGCTCGAGAACATCCGGCCGTGGTGCGTGTCGCGTCAGCTGTGGTGGGGACACCGGATCCCCGTCTGGTACCGGGGCGACGAGGTCCACGTCGGCACGGAGGCGCCGGACGGCGAGGGGTGGGAGCGCGACCCCGACGTGCTCGACACCTGGTTCAGCTCGGCCCTGTGGCCCTTCGCCACGCAGGGCTGGCCCGACGCGACGCCCGAGCTCGCACGTTTCTACCCGGGCGACGTACTCGTCACCGGCCGCGACATCATCTTCCTGTGGGTGGCCCGCATGGTGATGATGGGCTTCGAGTTCATGGGCGACATCCCGTTCCACGACGTCGTCATCAATCCGATCATCCAGGCGCCCGACGGACGGCGGATGAGCAAGAGCCTCGGCACGGGCATCGACCCGCTGGAGCTCGTCGACGAGCACGGCGCCGACGCCGTGCGCTTCGGGCTGCTCCTCATGGCCAGCACCCAGGACGTCCGGTTCAACGAGCAGCGCGTCCTGCAGGGAGGCCAGCTCGTCACCAAGATCTGGAACGCGACCCGGCTGGTCACGGCGCGGGGCGGACGCGCCGGTTCCCCGGCCCCCGAGCTGCGGACCGTGGCCGACCGGTGGATCGCGTCCCGTCTCGCCGACACCGTCACCGCCGCATCGCGTCTTATCGACGAATATGACTTCAGCAAGCTGGCGGACACGCTCTACCACGTGGTCTTCGACGACTTCTGCGACTGGTATCTGGAACTGCTCAAGGCGGAGACGGCCAGCCCCGACGTCGCGGGGTACGTCTGGGAGCAGCTCCTCGTCCTGCTCAACCCGGTCATGCCCTTCGTCACCGAGGAGTGCTTCACGTTCATGCCGGGGGCCGAGGGCATGCTGCTCACGCATCCGCCGGCGCAGGCGCCGTGGGGGGAGGACCCGGCGGCCTGCCGTGCTGTGGAGTCCCTCATCCAGGTGACGAGCGAGCTCCGCACGTTCCGTCAGTCCCGTGACATCACGCCGCGCACGGAGCTGTCCGTCGCGCTGGCGGAGGCCCCGCCGGACCTCCCCCGGGAGGAGCTCGCCGCCATCGCCCGCGTCGCCGTGGTCGACGACGCCGGCGACAACCCGTACACGGTCCCCCTCGTGGCCGGGCGTATCCTGATCGCGCGTGACGCGGCCTCGGTCGACGTCGAAGCGGAGCGGGCGCGGATGGGCCGCGAGATCGCGACGGTCGAGGCCGAGCTGGCGCGCGCCGAGAAGAAGCTCGCCAACTCCAGCTTCGTGGAGCGTGCCCCCGCGCATCTGGTGACCGCCGAACGCGAGAAGATCGTGGCCCACCGCGCGGCGCTCACCGCGCTGCGTGCCGACCTGGACGAACTCAACGCGACGACGGCGTGACCCACGCCGAGGCGGTCCGGTACATCGAGGGCCGTGAGATCCTCGGCATGCGGTTCGGCCTGGATCGCATGCACCGGATCCTCTCCGGACTGGGGGCACCACAGGACGGCCGCCGGGCGGTCCACGTGGTGGGCACCAACGGCAAGTCGTCCACCACGCGCTATGCGGCCGCCGCGCTCCGTGCAGCCGGGTGCCGCGTGGGTGCCTACCTGTCGCCGCACATCGCCCACTGGCGCGAGCGCATGCAGGTGGAGGGGACGGCCCTCTCCGAGGCGGAGTTCGCCGCTGCGGTCGGGGCCGTGGCCGATGTGGCGGAGGACGCCGCGTTCGCCGACGACCCCCCGACCCAGTTCGAGGTGCTGACCGCGGCGGCGTTCGTGGCGTTCGCCCGTGCCGAGGCCGACCACCTGGTGATCGAGGCCGGTCTCGGCGGCCGCTACGACGCCACCAACGTCCTGGACGACGCGATCGTCGTGCTGACGAACGTCTCCCTGGAGCACACGGACCTGCTGGGCGACACGGAGTACGCCATCGCCGGCGAGAAGCTCGCCGTCGCCCCGGACGGCACCGACCGCCTGGTCGTCGGCCCGCTGTCCGAGGCGGCGGACGAGGCCGTCCGGAGGATCGTCCGCGAACGGCGGCTCTCCGGCTGGTGGGCCGGGGACCAGATCCGCCTCGAGGACGTCGGCGGACGGACGGAGGTCATCACACCCATCGGCCGCCATCGTCTGGCCCCGCCCTCGCCGGCCGTCTACCAGCGGTGGAACGCGGCCCTCGCGATCGCCGCCGCCGAACGTCGGCTGGACGCGCCGATCCCCGAGGGCCCGCTGCAGGAGGCGATCGGCGGAACCGTCGTCCCCGGGCGTATGGAGATCGTCGACGGTTCGCCCACCGTCATCCTGGACGGTGCGCACAACCCGGCGGGGATGGCGGCCCTGGCGGCGGAGCTGCCCGCGGACCGCCATATCGTCGCGGTGCTCTCGGTGCTGCGCGACAAGGACCGGGACGCCATGCTGCGGCCGTTGGCCGACCGCGTGCGGCACGTGGTCGCCACGTCGTCGTCCAATCCCCGCGCCCTGGGCGCGGAGGAACTCGCGCGCTCGGTGCGGGGCGCAGGGATCGCGGTGGACGATGTCGAACATGCCGGGGACGCCGTCGCCCGTGCATTCGAGCTCGCCGGGCCCGACGGGGTCGTCGTGGTCTGCGGTTCGCTCTACCTCCTGACGGACGTCCGCGACGCGGTGCTCCGTCGGCCGAGTTCACCCCCTGGTAAACTCCCCGCGCGAAACCCCCGGAAATAGCCGGAACTGAGAGGTCCTACCCTGCTTTCCGCAAACGTCTTCGACTCGCTGTCGAATTTCTTCGACTCGCCCTGGTGGGCGGTGCTGCGGGTCATGCTGATCATCTTCATCATCCTCATGTGGCTGGGCCTGTGCGTCTGGGTGTTCAACGACGCCCGCCGCCGGCGCAGCGCACCGGGGTTCCCGTGGCTCATGGCCGTGGTCGCTTTCGTCATCCCGTTCCTGGGTGCGCTCGTCTACGTGGCGATCCGTCCCCCGGAGACGCTCCAGGAGCAACGCGATCGCGAGCTCGAGACATTGGCGCTCACGCGCGAGGCGTCGTTGCGCTGTCCGGAGTGCGGGCACGCCATCGACCCCACGTACATGCTGTGCCCGTCGTGCATGCGCCGGCTGAAGGAACCGTGCGAGAGCTGCGCACGCCCGGTCGATCCCCGGTGGACCGTCTGTCCCTGGTGTGAGCACGCGATGACATCACCCGTAACCGAGCTTCCCTACGTCGGACCGCAGGACGTTCCGGCGACGACCCCAAAGGAATAACGCATTTGAGCGAACGCACGTTCATCATGATCAAGCCCGACGCGGTCTCCCGCGGCCTGTCCGGTGAGATCATCGCCCGCATCGAGCGCCGGGGCTTCACGGTCACCGGCCTCAAGATGGTCGACATGGCCCGCGAGGTCGCTGAGGAGCACTACGGCGAGCACCGCGAGCGGCCCTTCTTCGGGGAGCTTGTGGACTTCATCACCTCCGGACCCGTCGTCATGCTGATCGTCGAGGGCGAGAACGCCATCTCGGTCATGCGGACCATGATGGGCGCGACCAATCCCGCGGACGCCGCCCCCGGCACCATCCGCGGCGACTACGCCCTCTCGGTGGCGGAGAACGTCATCCACGGCTCGGACGGTCCCGAGTCGGCGGAGCGCGAGCTGGCGCTCCACTTCTGATCGACCGGGCGGGCGGCGGCGTGATCGTCCTGGCGTCGCGCTCGCCGCAGCGGCGGTCCCTTCTCCGGTCGCTCGGCGTCGAGCACCGCGTCGTGGCGTCCGGATATCCGGAGGACGTCCCCGACGGCATGAGCGACCCGGAGGAGATCGTCGCCCACCACGCCGCCATGAAGGCGCAGGACGTCGCCGGGCGGGCGGGCGTCCCGCGCGGGGGCGGCGTCCTGGCGTCGGACACGGCGGTGGTGTCGGGATCCCGGATCCTCGGCAAGCCGCGCGACCGCGACGACGCGCGCGCCATGCTGGAACATCTGGCGGGCCGCACGCACCGGGTGGTCACGGCCATCCATCTCGTCACGGCCGATGGCGGGTCGCGGGCCGTCGTCGACGGCACGGACGTCACCTTCCGCGTCGTTCCGGCGTCCCTTCGGGACTGGTACCTCGACCGCGGCGAGTGGCAGGGGCGCGCCGGCGCCTACGCGATCCAGGGTTCGGGAGCCGCGCTCGTCGAACGGGTGGACGGTGACGTGACCACGGTCATCGGCCTGCCGGTGGCGGCGCTCTGCCGGGTCCTGGACGAGGTGGGACTGGCCCCGTGGGGGACGCCCCCCGGCTGAGGCGGTCCCCCCATGCGGGCCGGAACGGACGCGCATGGTCCGGCCCGGGGTGCCGGACCTCCCGGTCGGCGGGCGTGGCCGGACGGTGTGGCCCCGCGGCCGGTGGACGTGCGATCCTTGCAATATGCAGCCCAAACACTGCAACGATTGCAGTTGGCCGGGGTTCGCGGCGGCGGTAATCTCCGGCATCTGGGTGCAGGCGGACAGCGTGGGGAGGAACGGCCATCGGGCTTTGGGGTTATCTGACCGGATTCGGCGGTCGCGACATGGCGGTGGATCTGGGGACGGCGAACACGCTCGTGTACGTGCGCGGGCGCGGCATCGTCCTTTCCGAACCGTCCGTGGTCGCGATCGATCACCGCAGCAACGAGGTCCACGCCGTGGGCATCGAGGCGAAGCGCATGCTGGGGAGGACGCCGGGCAACATCAGCGCGATCCGGCCGCTCAAGGACGGCGTCATCGCCGACTTCGACGTCACCGAGCAGAT
>CALMEC010000204.1 GCA_937862675.1 uncultured Actinomycetes bacterium | reverse complement strand
GCGGACGGCATGCCCGGCCGGAGCCGCTCCCGGTCGACGAGGTGCCCGTTGCGGCGGCCGTGGCCGCGGCGTCCGGCACCCCGGCCGAGACCCCGGTGGAGGAGCCGCTTCGCGTGGTGCGGACCAAGCGCTTCGACATGACGCCGATGGGCGTGGACGACGCCGCGGACCACATCGACATGGTCGACCACGACTTCTACGTCTTCCGAAACGCGGACGACGGAGACGCCGTCACGGTCATCTACCGGCGTCGCAACGGCGATCTCGGGTTGATCGCGCCGGCCTGACCATCACGTTCGTTCGACTGGCCGGCGGGGTTCGTTGCTACGATTCCCCGCTGGTCAGGACCACGAAGGACAGACAGTGAGCGATCTTCTCAATAAGCTGTTCCGCGTCGGCGAGGGTCGGCAGATGAAGCGCCGGTTCCAGCTGGCCGAGCAGGTCGGCGTCTACGAGGACGCGCTGGCCGCGCTCAGCGACGACGAACTCCGTGCCAAGACGGAGGAGCTCCGCTCCCGCGTCGACCCCGAGGATCCCTCATCCCTCGACCCGATCAAGGCGGAGGCGTTCGCCGTCGTCCGGGAGGCCGCCAAGCGTTCGCTGGGATTGCGTCACTACGACGTCCAGATCGTCGGCGGCGAGGTCCTCCATCACGGCGCCGTCGCCGAGATGAAGACCGGTGAGGGAAAGACGCTCACGGCGACCCTGGCCGTCTACCTCAACGCGCTCCTCGGGCGCGGCGTGCACATGGTCACGGTCAACGACTACCTCGCGCAGCGCGACGCCGACTGGATGCGCCCCGTCTACGAGACGCTGGGCATCACCGTCGGCGTCATCCTCCCCGAGATGCGCCCGGACGAGCGGCGCCAGCAGTACGCGTGCGACGTCACGTTCGGCACCAACAGCGAGTTCGGCTTCGACTACCTCCGCGACAACATGGCGGTCCGCTTGGAGGACACCGTCCAGCGCGGCCACTACTTCTGCATCGTGGACGAGGTCGACTCCATCCTCATCGACGAGGCCCGCACACCGCTCATCATCTCCGGCGTCCCCGAGGCGGCCGCCGACACCTACTACCGCTTCGCCCGTGTGGTGCCCACCCTGAAGAAGGGCGAGGACTACGAGATCGACGAGAAGCAGCGCGCGGTGTCGCCCACCGAGAGCGGCGTCGACAAGGTCGAGAAGGCCCTCGGGATCGACAACCTGTACCTCGGCGTCAACACGGGACTCGTCAACCACCTGGTCCAGGCGCTCCGCGCCCATGCCCTCTACCACCGCGACAAGGAGTACATCGTCCGCGACGGCGAGGTGCTGATCGTCGACGAGTTCACCGGTCGCGTGCTCGAGGGACGGCGGTATTCGGAGGGACTCCACCAGGCGATCGAGGCCAAGGAGGGCGTGGCGATCCGCGAGGAGAACCAGACGCTCGCCACGATCACCCTCCAGAACTACTTCCGGTTGTACGAGAAGCTCTCGGGCATGACCGGTACCGCCGCCACCGAGGCCACGGAGTTCGACAAGATCTACAAGATCGACGTCGTCTCGATCCCGACGCACCGCCCGGTCGCGCGCAAGGACGAGAACGACTACATCTTCAAGACCAAGGATTCCAAGTGGAACGCCGTGGTCGAGGACATCGCGGAGTCCCACGAGTCGGGACAGCCGGTCCTGGTGGGAACGATCTCCGTCGAGGTGTCCGAGATGCTCTCGGACCGCCTCACCAAGCGGGGCGTCCCGCACAACGTCCTCAACGCGAAGCACCACGACCGCGAGGCGGAGATCATCAAGGACGCCGGCCAGCGCGGTGCCGTCACCATCGCCACCAACATGGCCGGCCGTGGCGTCGACATCAAGCTCGGCGAAGGTGTGGAGGACCTGGGCGGGCTCTACGTGCTCGGCACCGAGCGCCACGAGAGCCGCCGCATCGACAACCAGCTCCGCGGTCGTTCCGGTCGTCAGGGCGACCCCGGGCGCACGCGCTTCTACCTCTCGGCGGAGGACGACCTCATCCGCATCTTCTCGGGCGACCGCATGTACCGGGTGCTCGACCGGCTCGGACCCGCGGACGACGTGCCCATCGAGGCCGGCATCCTCACCAAGACCGTCGAGGGCGCGCAGCGCAAGGTGGAGGAGCAGCACTTCGGATCGCGGAAGCGCGTCCTGGAGTACGACGACGTCCTGAACCTGCAGCGCAAGGTCGTCTACGACGAGCGCCGCCAGGTCCTCGAGGGCGTCGACGTGTCCGAGAAGGCCCGCGACTGGATCGCCGAGACGCTCGTCAGCATCGTCGACGAGTACGACGACGGGGTGTCGCCGCCGCGCGAGTGGGATGTGCAGAGCCTGTTCGCCCAGCTGGAGGCCCTGTACCCGATCTCCTTCGGCATCGACGACCTCGATCTCGCTGCGCTGACGCGCGAGGAACTGCTGGACCGTCTCGAGGACGACGCGATGGAGGCGTACGACCGGCGCGAGGCCGACCTCGGGACCAACGAGGAGACCGGCGGCCCCCTGATCCGCGACGTCGAGCGCTACGTGCTCCTCAACGTCGTCGACCAGCGGTGGCGCGAGCACCTCTACAACATGGACTACCTGCGCGAGGGCATCCACCTCCGCGGACTGGCCCAGAAGGACCCCCTCTCCGAATACCGCATCGAGGGCGGGGAGATGTTCGACGAGATGATGGGGGAGGTCCGTCAGGAGTTCGTGCGCTACATGTTCCACATCGAGGTCGAGCGCGCGCCGGAGGTCGAGGACCAGCAGCCCGAGCAGATGGGCTACTCCTACGCGGACGACCCCATCCAGGGCTTCGACGGCGACGCCGCCGCCCTCGCGCTGGAGGAGGGGGCCCCGGTCGCGACCCAGGAGCCGGAGGACGACGGTCCCGTGGTGGAGCAGCGCCGGACCGACGAGTGGGATCGGGTCGGGCGCAACGATCCGTGCCCGTGCGGGTCGGGTCTCAAGTACAAGAAATGTCACGGGGCGTAGCGCGTGGCGGATGAGGACGTACGACTCGAGGACGTCGTGCAGCGTCTGGACGGGCTGAGGAGCCGGGCCGGACTGCTGGGCGACTACCTTTGACCCCGCGGCACTCGAGAGCCGCATCGGGGAGCTGGAGCAGACCATGCAGGCCCCGGGCTTCTGGGACGACCAGAAGGCGGCGGCCGCGGTCTCGTCCGAGCACGCGCGCGCCACGGCGAAGCTGACCGGCTACCACGACCTGGTGGGCGAGCTCGACGACGCGGCGGAGCTCGCGGAGATCGTCGCTCAGGAGGAGGCCGATGGAAGTCTGGACCCGGCCTTCGTGACGGACCTCGACGCCGGGCTGGACCGTGCCGACGCGCACCTGGCCGCGCTGGAGGAGGAGCGACTCTTCTCGGGTGAGCACGACGCCGGGGACGCCATCGTCACCATCAACGCCGGCGAGGGCGGGACGGACGCACAGGACTGGGCCGAGATGCTGCTGCGGATGTACAGCCGCTGGGCGGAGAGGCGCGGGCTCAAGGTGGACCTCAAGGAGTCGCAGGACGGCGGCGAGGCGGGGCTGAAGAGCGCCACGTTCACGGTGCAGGGGTCCAACGCGTACGGGCTGCTCTCCGCGGAGCGCGGTGTGCACCGTCTGGTCCGGTTGTCGCCGTTCGACTCTGCGCACCGGCGCCAGACCTCCTTCGCGGCGGTCGAGGTCGGGCCGCTGGTCGACGACAGCGTCCACGTGGAGATCGACGACAAGGACCTCAAGATCGACACCTACCGGGCAAGCGGGGCCGGAGGGCAGCACGTCAACAAGACCGAGTCCGCGGTCAGGATCACCCATCTTCCGTCCAAGATCGTCGTCCAGTGCCAGAACGAGCGCTCCCAGACGCAGAACCGTGCCACGGCGATGTCCATGCTCCGCTCGAGACTGGTCCAGATGGAGCTGGAACGGCGCGAGCAGGAGGCCGCGCGAAACCGCGGTGAGTCGCAGACCATCGGTTTCGGGAGTCAGATCCGTTCGTACGTCATCCACCCGTACACGATGGTGAAGGACCTCCGGACCGAGCATGAGGTGGGCAACGCCCAGTCCGTGCTCGACGGCGACATCGACGGATTCATCCGCGCTGAGCTGGAGCGTCGCGCGCGGACCCGTTAGCCGGATATCCGCGTTCCGTGCCGCTCCTCCGATGCGGCGACGGGCGAGGCGCTGCCGGGACGACCACGGCGCTACGATGCCCGGGGCCCGTGCCATCCGTGACCGCCTCGCGACGAGTGCCGCCGTCGGACCGCGGACACGCCCCGGCTCCTGCGACACCGGGAGGTCCGTCTGTCCCGGCAGGGTTCTCCGGACGTGGTCCGAACAACATTCCGATGCCCGTTCGGAGGGAACGTCGCCGCATGGCGATCCCCCGGAAGGGGCTACGCTGGCTGATCGATTGGAACTGCCGATGAGCGATATCGAATCTGACAAGAGGGGGGACGTGGACCTCCACGCGGACGACGCAGGGCGCGGTGCGTCCGACGTCCCGACGCACGCCGCGCCGGATCGCCCGGCCGAGGCGTCCACGGCTCCGGTCAGTGCGTACACGGCGTCCGCGGTCGACGACGACCCCACTGCGGACGACCTGTGGGCCGACTCGGAGGTCGCCGCCTCGCCGCCGGTGTCCGAACGTCACCGCCGGCGGTCCATGCTCCGGCCCGGCGACGGCCCGATGATCATGCTCGAGAACGTGACCAAGGTCTACCAGCCGGACGTGGTCGCACTCGACGACGTCTCCCTGACGATCGACTCCGGCGAGTTCGTGTTCCTCGTCGGCACCTCCGGATCCGGGAAGTCCACCTTCATCCGCCTGCTTATCCGGGAGCTCACCGTCGACAAGGGACGTCTCCTCGTCGGTACGCGCGACCTGAAGAAGATGAACAACAAGAAGGTGCCCTTCCTCCGCCGCGAGATCGGGTGCGTCTTCCAGGACTACAAGCTGCTCCCGCGCCGCACGGTGGCCGAGAACGTGGCGTACGCCCTCGAGGTCACCGGCGAGAACCCCCGGGCCATCCGCCGCAAGGTCCCCGAGATCCTGTCGCTCGTCGGCCTGGCCGAGAAGTCCAGCCGCTATCCGAACGAGCTGTCCGGCGGTGAGCAGCAGCGCGTCTCCATCGCCCGCGCCTTCGTCAACCACCCCGCGCTCCTCATCGCCGACGAGCCGACGGGGAACCTCGATCCCGAGACGTCCATCGGGATCATGCAGCTCCTCTACCGCATCAACCGCACCGGGACCACGGTCCTGATGGCCACCCACGATCGCGACCTCGTGGACAAGATGCAGATGCGGGTCATCGAGCTGTCGAACGGAAAGCTCGTACGCGACCAGCGTCGCGGCGCCTACCAGCGGGGGGAGTGACCGGGTGAACCACAAGTTCAAGTTTTTCAGCCTCGAGGCGCTGCGCTCCATCCGCGGCAACGCGGCGGTGTCGTTCGCCGCCACCGCGACGGTGCTGATCGCCATCGCCACGCTCGGCATCTTCCTGGCGATCTTCTTCTGGAGCCAGAACCTGATCGACAGCCAGAAGTCCAAGCTGGACTTCCAGGCGTTCATCAAGCTCGACGCGACGGACGCCGAGATCAACCAGGCCATCGCCGCGGTGAAGGCGACCCCGCACGTCAAGGGCATCGAGTTCAAGACGCGTGCGCAGGTCCTCACGGATGCGCGCAAGGAGATGGGCGACGTCTTCGACCTCCTGCCGAGCAACCCGCTCCCCGCGACCATCGTCATCAAGCCGGACGACCCGGCCAACAACGAGGCCATCGTCAACTCGCTGAAGAGCCTGCCGTACTGGCTGAAGGACGAGACCACGCCCACCGGCTTCAGCCTGGACCAGCAGACCACTCGCCAGTTCCTCTCGGCGGCGCGCATCCTCAGCTGGGGCGCGGGAGGCCTGATGGTGCTCCTTGTGGTGGCCGCCATCCTGCTGATCGGGAACACGATCCGGCTCTCCATCTTCGCGCGACGACGCGAGGTGGAGGTGATGCGCCTCGTCGGCGCCACCAACTGGTTCATCCGATGGCCGTTCGTCATCGAGGGCCTCATCTTCGGCCTGTTCGGGGCGATCGCCGCGGTGATCCTCCTGTTCGCCACGAAGGTGCTCATCGTGGACCGTGTCCTCGACATCGGCACGAGCCCGCTGCAGACGTCCGCGGGTGACACGACGATCTCGATGAACGTCCTGGCCATCGTCCTCATCGTCGCCGGCGCCGTGATGGGCGCACTCGGCAGCGGCATCACGCTCCGCCGCTTCCTCAAGGTCTGACATGACCGTGGCACGCGGGTCCGGCGCTCTTCGCGGCGACGCCCTCTGACGGTGGGCGGCCCTCCGTCGCGCATCTCCCGGGTGTGGCGCCGCTTCGGCACCAGTGCGCTCGCCGTCGTGCTGGTGCTCGCGGTGTTCGTGATGGGGGTGTGGGTCGGCGGCCACCCGCGCCAGAGCGGGCTCGACCGCGCCCCGTCCGCGATCCGCGACCGCCTGCTCAGTGACGAGCGCACGGCGGCGGCCAACCAGGTCCTGTCGATCCTGGCGTCCGACTACTACCGTGACCTCCCGGAGGCGAAGCTCGCCAAGATGGAGGACGAGTCGGTCCGCGCGATGGTCGCGGCGGTCGGCGATCCCTACACGCAGTACCTGTCCAAGGACGAGTTTCAGGCGTTCCTGGACCAGCGCTCCGGGACCTACGTCGGGATCGGGATCGAGTGGACCGTGCGGGACAAGCTGGCGACGGTCGTCCGGGTGACCCCGGACGGTCCCGCGGCGAAGGCGGGTCTGAAGGCGAACGACGTCATCGTCGCGGTCGACGGGACGCCCGTCACCGCCGCCGACCACTGGGCGGCCATGGAGACGGTCAAGGGCGATCCGGACACGCAGGTGGTCCTGCGCATCCGCCGGGCGGGGACGGCCGACCACGACTACCGGATGACGCGTGCCGAGATCCACGAACGGGTCGTCTCCGCACGCATGGAGGCAGTCGACGGGACCCGCGTGGGGCTCGTCCGACTGGACCGGTTCACCACGGGATCGGCCGCCGACGTCCGCCGACGGGTGACGTCGCTGATCGCCGGGAAGGCGACGGCCATCGTCCTCGACCTCCGGGGCAACCCCGGCGGCCTCGTCAACGAGGCGCGTGCGCTCGTGGGCATCTTCGTCACGCGTGGCAGCACCGTCGCCACCACCACCCACCGCAACGGCCCGCGGGAGACCCTGGTCACCGATCAGGACCCGGTCAGCACGGACATCCCGATCGTGATCCTGACCAACGGGGACTCGGCGAGCGCCAGCGAGATCGTCGCCGGGGCGCTGCGGGATGACCGGGGAGCGAAGCTGGTCGGCACCCGGACGTTCGGCAAGGCCCTCATCCAGACGACGGAGCGGCTGTCCAACGGCGGTGCGCTCAAGTACACGACCGCCAGCTACCTCACCCCCAAGGGCTTCGACCTCGGCCGTAAGGGGCTCACCCCCGACGTGACGGTGAAGGACGATCCGGCCACTCCCGTCGACGAGCAGCTCCAGCGCGCCCTGAAGGTGGCGGTGACGCGCTGAGTCGCCGGCATCAGGAGCGTCCCCGCGCCACCGCGGTCGTCGGGCGGCTGCGGGCGGTGGGGCGCGGCCTGATGGTCGAGCCGGTCTTCGAGACCGGCCCTCCGCTCCGTCTGGGACGAAGCGGGCGCATGGGGCGGATCGGTGACCTCGTCACCGCCGTCGCGGGGCGCGGCTCACCGCGGATCGTCGCCGTCCACGGGAGCCATCGCTCCATCCACGCCGCCATGGCCGCGCTGGTGGCCGACGCCGGGCGCGGCCGTGACTTCTCGCGTGCCGTCCTCGACGCGTCGGACGCATCGGCACGTCGTGCTGACGCATCCGGGGCGGGGAGGGTGGGTCTGATGCCCCCGCGGGTCAACACCATCGACCCCGAGGGGGCGTAGGACCACGACGAAACGATCGCGGTGGAACGCGACGGCGACGACATCCTGCTGTGGGTGCACATCGCCGACGTGTCGGCGTTCGTCGATCTGGGCGGTCCCGTGGACCGCGAGGCGGCACGGCGGGGGAACTCGCTCTACGTGCCCGGACAGGTCGATCCGATGCTGCCGCCGCGGCTCTCCAACGACCTCTGCAGCCTTCGGCCCCTTGAGGACCGGAGAGCCGTCACCTGCGAGATGCGCATCGCCCCGGACGGCACGACCGGCGGCGCACGGTTCATGCGCAGCACCATCCATTCACGCCGGCGGCTGACCTATCCCGAGGTGGACCGGCTCTTCGACGGCGGATCCCTGGGCGATCCGGAGCTGGAAGCGGACATCCGGCTGGGACGTGAGGTGGCCGAGAGGCTGCGCGCCCGCCGCATCGCGAACCAGGGCCTGGAGGTGGAGTCCGGGGAGGCGGTCTTCTCGTTCGCCGACGATCGCGTGTCGGGAATCGTGATCGAGGGGCAGACTCCGGCCCACCGCCTGATCGAGGACTGCATGATCGCCGCCAACGAGGCCGTCGCCCGGTACATGGTCGAGCGCGGGCGGCCGACGGTGTTCCGCCATCACCCGGATCCCGCCGAGCGCAGCATCGTCCTCCTGTACGACCGCATGGACGCCCTGGGGATCGCCACGACGAGCAGCCCCGACGGACCGCTGACACCGTCGGAATGCGCCGAGCTGGCCGTGGGCGCGGCCCGGGACATCCATCGCCACGTCGAACGTCACGGAGGACGCCGTGGTCTCCCCGTCCTCGTGCTCCAGGCGCTGCGACAGGCCTTCTACAGCACGTCCGATCCCTCGCACTCCGGTCTGGCGAGTCCCGCATACCTGCACTTCACATCCCCGATCCGCCGGTATCCGGATCTCCTGGCACACCGCGCACTGCTCGCGTCGCTCGGCATCGGGCCGGCCTCGGAGGACTCGGGCGACCTGGCCGTCGCCGCGGATCATTCGTCGATCACGGAGCGGCAGGCGGTCGACGTGGAGCGCCGCGCCGACCGGATCTGCCGTGCCTTCTATGCCGAGGACCTCGTCGCCGGAGACCGCGAGGCGGTCTTCCCGGCGGAGGTCACGGGTATCGGTCAGAGCGGCGCGTTCCTGGCCTTCGGCCCGGACCTCGTCCTGGACGGATACCTGCCGGCACGTGCCATCGAGGGCGACTGGTGGACGTCGGATCCGCTCGGCGTGGTGCTGGAGGGCGAGGAGAGCGGCCGTCGTCTCGCCGTGGGGGATCCGCTCGAGGTGCGGGTGGTGGACGTGGAACCGCTCCGCGGGCGGGTGCAGCTGGAGCCCGCGTCCGGGGCGGCCCCACGACGCCAGCGTGCCCCCGTACGGGGCCGACGGCGCGGTTGACGTGGTGGTCCGGCGGTCATACCCGGCTCATCGGCGCCGGAGGGCCATTCCGCCGGTCCTCATCCGTCGTCACGCCAGTCCGCGTGCGTCGCGATGGCCCCTGACGCGTCCCAGCCGTGCCATGAGCTCACGCGTACCCAGGCACTGACCCGCCGGTGACCGCGGTCGGGATATGCCGACCCCGTGTAGCGCAGCGCCAGGCGGTCGATGTCCTGGAGGTCGGCGTCGTCGTGCATCTCCTCCACGGTGCCGACGAGGGTGATGTGGCGGTACCAGCTCTCGTCGTCGAGGATGGTCAGGGAGACGGCCGGAGAGGTGCGCAGGAATCGCGGCCGGAGCCGGGATCCGTCCATGTTGAGGAGGATGCGCCCGTCCTCCCAGTCGTACCAGGTCGCCGCGGAGTGCGGGGTGCCGTCGCGTCGCACGGTTGCGACGACGGCAGGGTTCGGACGGCGGATGAGTTCCTCCACCGCGGGCGGGAGCGGGATCGATGGCATCGTGGGCACCTATCTTGATCGTTCACGAGTGAGTAATATTCACGGACGCTATCATCGCTGACGTGGAGACCATCCTCGACGCAACCAGCCGGTCCGTCGTCATGGCGGGCAACGAGCTCGGGGCGTTCGTCGATCGGCCCCTGCGGGGCGGGGGGGGGGTTACCCGCGTTCCGGAGGAGGGCCCCGGGGGGCCCCCGCGG
>CALMEC010000203.1 GCA_937862675.1 uncultured Actinomycetes bacterium | reverse complement strand
CCCGTACCGTCACGGGCTGACCGGTGGCCTGGACGCGGCGTACGAGCCCGTCCAGTTCCGTGAGCCGGGCACCGCCGTCGGCCGATCCGCCTTCGTCGCGGATCAGTGCGAGCACGCGATCCAGCTCCTCAAGCGCCTCACGTCCTTGTTCCTCCACCGCCTCGAGGGCACGGGCGGTGGCCTCCGGGTCGGTCTCGAGGGTCCGGCGGGCGGCGGTGGCGTGGAGGAGCAGGGGGGTGACCGAGTGGCCGGCCGAGTCGTGTTGCTCCCGGGCGAGGTCGGTACGAGCCTCGGCCGACGCTGACCTGGCCCGTTCACGCTTGAGCTCCTCGGTGGCGCTCGGACCGAGCAGTGCGCGGGCCGTGCGGACGTGCAGCGCCGCCAGCACGTCGGTCACGTGGGGGACCAAGAGCAGCATGGCGACACCGCCGGCGACGGCCAGCCAGGCCGCCCAGGCCGGTCCGCCCGAGATGGGGCCGACGGCGGGGGACACGAGGTAGAGCGCACCCCAGTAGACGAGGTACAGCGGGACGGCGGCGAGGCAGCAGAGAGGCAGCCGCACCAGTTGCCAGCTGACGGCCTTCCAGTTGGTGCGACTGGACAGCTGCTGGCCGATCCGGCTCCAGTACGACCCTTGGGCCATGAGCGGCTCCGGAGCGGGGATGTTCGCGCCGAGCAGGGACGCGATCAGGCGGCGGTCCACTCCGGCCCACCAGCGCGCCTGGAACATGAGCAGAAGGAGGATCGGGATGCCGACCCACACGACGAGGGTGCCGACCCCCGCGCTGAGGAGCGCGATCGCGACGGCGAAGGTGATCGCGCCGATCGGGACCGACAGGGCCAGGAAGGCGAACCGGCGCCATGTCGCGGCGTCGGCGAGGCGGCCGAAGAACTCGTGCAGGACGACGGTCATGGCGTCTCCGATGCCTGGAGGGTGATGGACCCGGAATCCGTGGACAGATCGATCGAGCGTGCGGACGTGCCGTTGGTGAGACGATCATCGATGTTCCGTCGTCCGGAGTCCGTGGACGTCGTCACCCGGTATCCGGTGAGGGGGACGGTGACGGAGACCGACCCCGAGTCGGTCTTCGCGGCGACCCGGGTGACGTCACCACGCAGATCGGCCGTCACGGAACCGGAGTCGGTCC
>CALMEC010000202.1 GCA_937862675.1 uncultured Actinomycetes bacterium | reverse complement strand
CGTCTCAGTCCGGAGACGTTTCGCCCCCGCGTCGTAGGACTTCGTCGCGATCCCGCCGCGAGGGTCCTTCTCGGCCACGAGCTGGAAGTCCGAGTTGTAGGAGTACTCCGTCACTCCACCCACCGCGTCGGTCTTCTTCTTCAAAAGCGCGTTCGCGTCGTACTCGTAGGTGGTGACATTGCCCCGGCCGTCGGTCTCCGTGGCGACCTGGCCGGTCACCGGGTCATACGTCCACGCCTGCCGGCCGCCGTCCGGCGTCCACCGGGCCGACTGACGACGCTGATCGTCGTACTCCGTCCACGTCACACGCCCCAGCGGGTCGACGGTCATGAGAGGGCTGTTGTCGTCGTCGTAGTAGTAACGGGTGATCCGACCGAGCGGATCGACGTCCTGCGTCTTCATCTCACCGTAGAACGCCTCCTTCCACACGCCCCCGAGTGGATCCGTCCGAGTGGTGGTGTTGGCCGCCTCCGGATCCCCGGAATACGCAAAGGTCGTCACGTTGTCCAGGGCATCGCGCTTCTCCGCCACGCGCCCCTCGGCGTCGTGGACCACACGGAGCCTCCAGAGGTTCAGCTGGTCGCGGCCACCATCGATGCGTTCCTGCGCGTCATACCGGCATGCCGTCACGCCACCCCGCGGGTCCCGCACCGACTCCAGGTATCCGGCCGTGGTGTACCCGTATTCCGCATACCGGCCGTCCGGCAACGTCATCCGCGTGATCCGATGGGACCCGTCCGACTGGAACGTCACCACCTGGCCATTCGCATCCGTCACCAATGCCAGATCATCACCCGACCACGACACCGACAGGCCCATGCCCGACTCGTCCAGAAGTGCCACCAGACGCCCCTGGCTGTCGAACCGGTTGCTGCGGCCATCGATCCCGCGGAGCGTATAGACACCGAGAGGCGACACCGACAGTCGCGCATCCGCGCTCGGCGGGGTGATGAATCCCCCCGCGCCGTCCGATGCGAACACGACCGTCGCCGCATCCTCGACCCGGTACGTAACGTCACCCGAGACGGGGTCCACGGCGAGTCGCGCATCAAACGGGGACGACCATCCCGGACCGAGAAGGCCGGGACTCCCGACCCCTGAGTCGTAGGCGCGGTCGAATGAGAATGCGCGACCGCGCGATGCGAGCCGCGCATCGGTGGCGGACTGCACCAGCCCCCCTGTGGCACCCGACACATCGTCATCCGACCCAGGGCCGCACCACGACCCGCCGGTCGATCCCGCACTGTTGTCGCATCCCGTACCCCGCGCCTGTGGCTCGGGAATGAGAACCGGGTTCACGCGAGGAGCCGGGCGAAGCGTGCGGAGATACACGTTCGTCACATCCATCCGATTCTGCAACCGCATGACGTCGATCGGAGGACCAGAGTTCGGGATGGTCGCCGCGAATACCGCCGAGAGCCCGTCGCCGCTCAACCGTGGACGAATATTCTGCAACTCCCAATCCGCATTCGGCAGACCGTCCTGTCCGACGGTCACGACCTCCGTCGTGCTTAGCCGCCGGTCTCGGACATAGCCGAGATCTGAACCGGTGATGC
>CALMEC010000201.1 GCA_937862675.1 uncultured Actinomycetes bacterium | reverse complement strand
AGTCGGTGGTCCGCGCCGCACGCCACGGGATGCCGCTCCTGCTCGCGGTGCTCGGCGGATCACCCGCTCGCTTCGCCCCGTTCGTCGAGCTCTACCGCCGTTCGCTGCGGGAGTTCGGCATGCCGGAGGACCTCCCCGTCGGGATCCACTGCCCCGGTCATCTCGCGGCCACCGACGAGCAGGCGGCCGACGAGATGTTCCCCGGTCAGTCCGAGTCGTTCACCCGTATCGGTGAGGAACGCGGCTGGGGCGGGCCCTACACGCGGCGCGTGTTCGACGCGCAGACCGGTCCCGACGGCGCGCTCTTCGTGGGCGCGCCGGAGACGGTCGCCACGAAGATGGCGGCGGTCATCCGGCAGCTGGGGCTGTCGCGTTTCCAGCTCAAGTACGCGGTGGGGAGCCTGTCGCACGAGAAGCGGATGGAATCGATCCGCCTCTACGGCGAGGAGGTCGTCCCCCGAGTGCGAGAACTCCTCACTGAGGGGTGACGGACGAACGCGGTCCGTCCGGGGGATCGCATGACGTCCGCGAAAGGCCGGCCGGTCCCGTGTGCTGACCGAATATTGTCGTACTGATGAGAACGGGTTTCTCCGTTCTCGCGCCTGCGCCGATCCGGACATCGCCGTCCCGGCGTGGACCCGTGGTGCGGCCGCGCTCGGAGACAGCGCGCGGGGGCCGTGTTAGGTTCGACGCACGGCACGTGTGCGTGACCCGCCGCAGGACATCTGACGGACAGGAGGCGAAGCGCGATGAACCCGCCGACGGCATGGCCCGCCCTGAAGGTCGACGACTGGGCCGACACCCGCGACACATTGCAGATGTGGCTGCAGATCATCGGCAAGGGCCAGATGGTCTCGACGTCGCTGGTGAACCACTGGTGGAACGTCACCTACGAGCTCAGCCCATGCGGGCTGCGCACCGGGCTGATGCGCGCGAACGGCAGGACGTTCGACGCCGAGTTCGATCTGGTGGAGCACCGGCTGGTCCTGCGCGCCACCGGCGGCGGGCGGGGCAGCGTCGCCCTTGAGCCGAAGACCGTCGCGCAGTTCTACTCCGAGGTCCAGAAGGCCCTGGCGGATCTGGGGATCGATCCGGTGATCTCTGCGAGCCCCAACGAGGTGGAGCCGGCCATCCCGTTCGCCGAGGACACCACGCACGCGTCATACGACGCCGCTGCCGTCGAGGCGTTCTTCGGTCAGCTCCTCAGCGCGGAGCGCGTCTTCTCGGAGTGGCGTTCCGGATTCGCCGGGAAGAGCAGCCCGCCGCAGCTCTTCTGGGGCTCCATGGACCTGTCCGTCACCCGGTTCTCGGGTCGCGGCGCGCCGGATCACCAGGGCGGCCCGCCCGCGTGTCCGCCGTGGGTGATGGTCGAGGCGGAGTCGCGGGAGAACGCTGCTGCCGGATTCTGGCCGGGCGGCGCCGGCGAAGGTGCGTTCTACGCGTACGTCTATCCCGAGCCCGCCGGCTATCGCGACGCCACGCTGAGCACCGGGCACTTCGACGCCGATATCGGGGAATGGCTGCTGCCGTACGAGGACGTTCGCACGAGCACCGATCCGGACGCGATGCTCATGGCCTTCCTCGACGAGACCTACGGGCTTGCGGCCGACCTCGGACGGTGGGAGCGATCGCTGCTCGATGTCGATCCGCACCGGCTGGATCGCTATACCGGCCACACCCGATGACGCGCGGCCTCGGTCCGCGTGCGGGGAGAATCGCTTCGTCTCCAGGGTTTCCGTCCCGACCCTAATCGGTTAGGGTTACGGGTATGACGACCGAACGCCGTGACTCAATCGCCGGTGGATTCACCGAGACGGCATCCGACTACGACGGAGCCGTCCGCTACAACATCGAGGGGGCGCAGCGACTGGTGCTGTCCATCCCCCCGGGTGTCTACGACGACGTGCTGGACGTGGGATGCGGCACCGGATGGGCCACCCAGGCGCTGATCGACCGCTTCACCCCGGCCCGTGTCACCGGGATCGATCCGGCCGAGGGCATGCTCACGCAGTTCCGCGAGAAGCTCGGTGACATCCCGAACGTCGACATCACGCTGCACCAGGCCGGCGTGGAGGACATGCCCGTCCCGGCTGAGGCGTTCGACCTCGTCATCTGCTCCATGGCGTACCACTGGTTCCAGCACCGCTGGGTCGCCGCCGAGCAGATGGCCCGCGCGATGAGGCCGGGTGCCGTGGTCGCGATCCTCTGCTCCGGCAAGGGAGGAGAGCAGGACTACCGCGATGTCATCGCCGACGTGGAGCCCATCAACTACCAGTGGCTCGGTGCGTTCGACGGCAACCTGCGCGACATCCCGGAGATGGAGGGCTACCTGGTGGCCGCCGGCCTGGAGCCAATCGACATCTGGATGGAGCGGCGTGTGCGTCATGTGCCGG
>CALMEC010000200.1 GCA_937862675.1 uncultured Actinomycetes bacterium | reverse complement strand
GCCCGAGCACGGTGCTGACAGCCGCGGACACGAGAAGGGTGAACAGGAGCGTCACGGTCATGGCGAGCGCATGTACCGTGAGCGGTCCGTCGAGACCCCGTCCCAGGACGAGTGAGACGACCTGTGCCGCCACGGTCCAGGCGGCCATCGCCGCCAGCAGGGCGATCACGCGGGAGAGGACCCGTCCGAGGGCGATGTGCAGGCGGCGGGCGCCCGCCGCGGCCAGGAGGCCGAGATGCCCCGACTGGATCGAGGGCCAGAACGCCGTCGCACCGAGCGTGAGCGCGATCGCGATGCCGGCGAGGAGGTAGACGGACGCGGCATCGGACCGGAAGGCGTCCGCCTGCGCACGCCCCGCGTCACCCCATGAGCTGATGACGGCCACGAGCATGCCGGCCACGCCGATGGCGACGATGCCGGTGTACCACCACCGGCGCAGGACGACGGCCAGATCCGACCGCGCGATGAGGAGCAGATCGTTCATGCGCCGGGCTCCGGCGGGGCGTCGGACGTGGGTGACGAGGCGTCGCCGTCCGCGACGTCCGAGGCCCCGGGATGCGATGCGTCATCATCCGCGTCCGCCGTGTTCCGACCGTCGTCCGCGTCCTCGTCGACCCCTACCAGCTCGATGGTCGTGCCGAAGAGATCCGGAAGGCCCCCGGGATCGTGCGATGTCGCGATCACGATGCCTCCGCGTTCCCGGGTCCTCAGGACGGCCTCCTCTGTCGCCATGAACTCCCAGGGATCGTCGAGGATCAGCAGATCGGGATCTCCGGCGAGTGCACAGGCCATCGCGAGCCGCCGGTGTGCCTCCATGTCCAGGTCGTGCGCATCCCAACGGTCCTCCGGCATGCCGGCCGCGGCCAAGCCGCTGCGCGCGGCGTCGTCGTCCCGGCTCCCCCGGCGAAGCGTGACGACGGTCGACACCATCTGCATCGGGGTCAGGGTCTCACGGAATCCGCGACCCTGCGGGGCGTAACCGATCCGTCCGGCGGCTCGCCGGTCACCGGGAGGGGCGCCGAGGACCTCGACGCGTCCCCCGGCGACCACCAGTCCAAGGAGCGCGCGCAGGACCGAGCTCTTCCCGGAGCCGTGGCCGCCGGTGAGAAGCAGGGCGTCTCCCGGCCCGAGACGGAACGAGAGGTCGGAGACGGCAGGCTCGGCGCCGCGCTGATAGACGACCTCGAGGTCCTCCACGAGGACGGCGACGGTACCGCCGGCGGCGGTCAAATCGCTCCCCGGCGACGGTGGCCGGAGCCGCTCGCGTGCGCGTGCCGACGATCGCCGGTCGCCGGGCAGATGCCGCGACCGCGGACGGAATCGGGAGAGGGGCCCACTCAGCTGCCCCGGATGATCGCGAGCACCTCGTCGCGCCGGCGTTCCATGTCCGACTCGGAGACGAGCGACTCGAGGTTGAGGCGGATCAGCGGCTCCGTGTTGGAGGAGCGGACGTTGAAGTGCCAGTCGTCGAAGGCGACCGAGAGTCCGTCGACCTCGGTCTGGGCACCGTCGGCGTAGCGCTCCCGGAGGGCGGCGAAGACGGCCTCGGAGTCGTCGACGGTCGAATTGATCTCCCCGGAGATGTGGTACCGATCGCGGAAGCCCGCGACGAGCTCGGACAAGCGCTTCCCGCTCTGGGAGAGGAGCTCCAGGACGAGGAGGGCCGGGACGAGCCCGGTGTCGGCGTACGAGAAGTCCTTGAAGTAGTAGTGACCGCTGACTTCGCCGGCGAAGATGGCGTCGATCTCGCGCATCCTCTGTTTGATGAAGGCGTGACCCACGCGATACTCGTCGGGGGTGCCACCCGCCGCGCGGATCGTGTCGCGGACGGCCCAGGAGGCACGGAGGTCGTAGACGACGGGGGCGGGTCCGTGGCGACGCAGCAGGTGGTCCGCCAGGAGCGCGGTGAGGAAGTCACCCGGGACGAAGGTGCCCTCGTCGTCGATGAAGAAGCACCGATCGGCGTCACCGTCCCAGGCGATGCCCAGGTCCGCGCCGTCCTCCCGCACGCGTTCGATGATGAAACGGCGGTTCTCCTCGAGCAGCGGATTCGGCTCGTGATGGGGGAACCGCCCGTCGAGCTCGAGGTAGTAGGGGACCGTGTCGATGTCGAGGCGCTCGATCACCGCCGGGAGATACCGGCCGGCCATGCCGTTCGCCCCGTCCATGACGACCCGCAGGCCGTGGATGGCCGACGGGTCGACGAAGCGCATGCAGGCGTCGACGAAGCGCTCGAGCAGGCCCGGGTCGTCCGAGCGCTGTCCCGGCGTCGTGGCCTCCGGGGTGTCTCCGGCGATCGCGCGTCGTCCGACCTCGCCGATCCCGGTGTCGCCCGACAGCGGCACGGCGTCCCGCCGGACGAGCTTCGCGCCGGTGTACTGCGGGGGGTTGTGGCTGGCCGTGATGGCCGCCCCGGCGTCGAAGTCGCCGTCCGCCACCGCGAAGTACACCATCTCGGTGGCCGCGAGACCCAGGTCGCACACGTCGGCGCCGGCGGCGAGCGCCCCACGGCAGAAGGCGGCGGCGACG
>CALMEC010000199.1 GCA_937862675.1 uncultured Actinomycetes bacterium | reverse complement strand
GGTGAGCTGCTTGTTTTCCTTTTGGGGATAGGCCGGCATGATCTCAAGCTGAGACACGGACGCCGCACCCTGGCGGTGCGCCGTGCCGAAGCAGTCGGCGCCCGTGTCGCCACCGCCGATGATGACGACCCGCTTGCCCTCGGCGCTGATCGGATGCCGGTCGAGGTCTCCGGACTGGACGCGGTTCGAGTCGGGCAGGTACTCCATGGCCTGGTAGATGCCGGTCAGCTCGCGGCCGGGCATCGGCAGGTCGCGCCAGGCCGTCGCCCCGCCCGCCAGGACGATGGCGTCGAAGGAGTCGCGCAGCTCGTCGACGGGGACGTTGCCGCCGACGTTCGCGTTGGTGCGGAACTGGGTGCCCTCGGCCTCCATCTGAGCGAGCCGGCGGTCGATGACCCACTTCTCCATCTTGAAGTCCGGGATGCCGAAGCGCAGGAGACCACCGATCTTCTCGGCGCGCTCGAAGACGATGACGTCGTGCCCGGCGCGCGTGAGCTGCTGGGCGGCGGCCAGGCCCGCGGGGCCCGATCCGACCACGGCCACGCGCTTACCCGTCTTCGCGGCCGGGACGATCGGCTCCATCCACCCCTCGTCGAACGATCGCTCGGCGATCGTGACCTCGATCTGCTTGATCGTCACCGGGGGCTGGTTGATGCCCAGCACGCAGGCCTGCTCGCAGGGGGCCGGGCAGAGGCGGCCGGTGAATTCCGGGAAGTTGTTCGTCGCGTGCAGCCGGTCCATGGCCTCGGACCAGCGGTCACGGTAGACGAGGTCGTTCCAGTCCGGGATGATGTTGCCCAGCGGACAGCCCTGATTGCAGAACGGGATGCCGCAGTCCATGCAGCGGCTGGCCTGGTCACGGAGCCGGTGCGTGGGGAAGTGCTCGTACACCTCCTTCCAGTCGCGGACGCGCTCCGGGACGGGCCGCCGGGTGGGCAGCTCGCGGGTGTGCTTCAGAAATCCGGTGATGTCCCCCATTAGCGCTCCCTTTGTCCGGAGGCGGTGAGCGGCTCGGTCGCCACCTCGGTGCCCGTGCTCGCCTCGCGCGCCGCGTCGGCGAGCGCCCGCTTGTAGTCACGTGGCATGACCTTGACGAACTCGCCCAGCGCGTCGTGCCAGCGTGCGAGGACGGCCTCGGCGACCGGCGACGCGGTCTCCTCGTGGTGTCGGGCGATGCGGTCGCGGAGCCACTCGATGTCATCGCCGTCGAGCGGGTCGAGGTCGACCATCTCGTGGTTGACGCGACCGGTGAACGTGTCGTCCGGGTCCCAGACGTAGGCGATGCCGCCGCTCATGCCGGCCCCGAAGTTGCGGCCCGTCTGCCCGAGGACCACCACGCGTCCGCCGGTCATGTACTCGCAGCCGTGGTCGCCCACGCCCTCCACCACCGCGACGGCGCCGGAGTTGCGGACGCAGAACCGCTCGCCCACGATCCCCCGGAGAAACACCTCACCCCCGGTGGCGCCGTAGAGGATGACGTTGCCGGCGATGATGTTCTCCTCGGCCTTGAACGACGACCCGGCGGCGGGACGGACGATGATGCGACCGCCCGAGAGCCCCTTGCCGGTGTAGTCGTTGGCGTCACCGGCCAGGCGCAGCGTCAGGCCACGCGGGACGAACGCGCCGAAGCTCTGTCCGGCGGACCCCGTCAGGTTGATGACGATGGTGTCGTCGGGGAGCCCGTCCGGGTAGCGCCGGGTGATCTCCTGTCCCACCAGGGTCCCCACGGTGCGGTTGATGTTCCGGATGGGGACGTCGATGTGGACGCGCTCGGCGTTGTCGAGGGCCGGGGCCGCCTTCTGGATGAGCTCGATGTCGAGCGCCTGGGTGAGGCCGTGGTCCTGTTCCTGGACCTGGCGCCGCTCGTCGCCCGCGTCGGGCTCCGGCATGGCGAGGATGGGCGAGAGGTCGCGCTTTGACGCCTTCCAGTGGCCGATCGCCTTGGTCGTGTCGAGAAGCTCGGCGTGGCCGATGGCCTCGTCCAGGGTCCGGAAGCCGAGTTCGGCCATGAGCTCCCGGACCTCCTCGGCGATGAACTCCATGAAGTTCACGACGAACTCGGGCTTGCCCGTGAAGCGCTTGCGGAGTTCGGGGTTCTGGGTGGCGATCCCCACCGGGCAGGTGTCCAGGTGGCAGACGCGCATCATCACGCATCCCGACACCACGAGCGGCGCGGTGGCGAAGCCGAACTCCTCGCCTCCGAGGAGGGCGGCGATCATCACGTCGCGGCCGGTCTTCATCTGCCCGTCCACCTGCACGACGATGCGGTCGCGCAGGCGGTTCAGGAGCAGCGTCTGCTGGGTCTCGGCCAGGCCGAGCTCCCACGGGGTTCCGGCGTGCTTGATGGACGTGAGCGGCGATGCCCCGGTGCCGCCGTCGTGCCCCGAGATGAGGACCACGTCCGCATGGGCCTTGGAGACGCCGGCCGCCACGGTGCCGACGCCGACCTGGGCGACGAGCTTCACGTGGATGCGCGCCTCCGGGTTGGCGTTCTTCAGATCGTGGATGAGCTGTGCCAGGTCCTCGATCGAGTAGATGTCATGGTGCGGCGGCGGTGAGATCAGGCCCACGAACGGTGTCGAGTGCCGGACCTTCGCGACCCAGGGGTAGACCTTGGGCCCGGGCAGCTGACCGCCCTCGCCGGGCTTCGCGCCCTGCGCCATCTTGATCTGGATGTCCGTCGCGTTGACCAGGTAGTGGCTGGTGACGCCGAAGCGGCCCGACGCCACCTGCTTGATCTTGCTGATGCGCCAGTCCCCGTTGTCGTCCGATGTGAACCGGTCCGGGTCCTCGCCGCCCTCGCCGCTGTTGGAGCGCGCTCCGATGCGGTTCATGGCGATGGCCAGGGTCTCGTGGGCCTCGGCCGAGATCGAGCCGTAGCTCATCGCCCCGGTCGAGAAGCGCTTGACGATCTCCGAGACCGGTTCGACCTCCTCGATCGGGACGGGGGTGCGTCCCTCGGTCCGGAACTCGAACAGGCCGCGCAGCGTGGCGAGACGCCTCGACTGGTCGTTGACGAGGGAGGTGTACTCCTTGAAGATCTCGTAACGGCCGGTGCGCGTCGCGTGCTGCAGCTTGAAGACGGTCTCCGGGTTGAAGAGGTGGTACTCGCCCTCCCGGCGCCACTGGTACTCGCCGCCGTAGTCGAGGCCGCGGTGGGCGAGCTCCTCGCTCCGCTCCGGCCAAGCGCGCCGGTGGCGTCGTTCGACCTCGTCGGCGATCTCCTCCAGCCCGATGCCCTCGATGCGGGTGACCGTACCGGTGAAGTACTCGTCGACGAACTCGTGCCCCAGGCCGATGGCCTCGAAGATCTGGGAGCCGCAGTACGACATGTAGGTGCTCACGCCCATCTTGGACATGATCTTGGACAGGCCCTTGCCGATCGCCTTCATGTAGTTCTGGACAGCCTTGGCGGGCGTGATGTCGCCCGGC
>CALMEC010000198.1 GCA_937862675.1 uncultured Actinomycetes bacterium | reverse complement strand
CGCAGGCGAGGCAGAAGGCGTGGGCGTCGGTCACCAGGTGCAGCGCCGGAGCGCGGCGTCCTGGCGCCCGGCGTGGTCGGCCGATGGCACTGGTCGATGTCGGCCTCCGATACGGTGCTGTTCCTTCGTGAATCCGGGCAGGCTGATCGCGTCGACATGGTGGACTTGCAGAAGCCGCAGTCGCTCATCGTCGAGGCGTTCCTTCTACCGGGTCGGGTTGCGGCGCTGGACCTCGGACTCGGCGTCGATGCGCTTCAAGATCGCGCCGGGGTCTCCCGCTGAGGATGCTGTCCGCGGCCGCGAACCGCGCCGTGAGAGTGATCGACGCTCGGACCCGTGCTGCTTGGGTGGACGAACCCGTTCACAACCTCCGTCCCGGCGTCTGCCCTGAGCAGTGTCGCCAGAATTCTCACGGCCGTGGTCGTGCCCGCTCCGTTCGAGCCGAGCAAGGCGAAGATGCTGCCGCGCTCGACATCGCGGTCCACGCCGCTCAGCACCTCCAGCTTTCCGGAAGACCTCTCCACGCCTCGCATGCTGATGGCAGGAGCGGGGACCGGTCGAGCGGTCATGAGCGAGCGTGACCTCTCGGCTTCGGTGGCCGTGTACGAGTGCTCCCGCTCCTTGCCAGTACCGTACTCGTTGGGGTCCCTGACTTTCGTCTCGATCAGTGTTGTCATCGTTCGTCGTCTCCTTCGATGAAGCCTCTACGTACTGTCCGCGGCGGAACCCCGCCAGCAGGATGCAGGCTTGATCCAGGGGCAAGGTCAAGCCTGTCTCAGCCACGACGACGGAGCCTTGGTTCGGATCACCAGGAGAGCCGATCCAGTACCACGTCGCACGATCTAGTGGTACCTTGTGAGACAAGGTAGTTAGACCACGAGGCGGAAGGCACGATCACGGACGGACTGACGGAGATGCTGAGGGGCACGCTCGAGGGCTGTGTGCTCCAGCTCATCGACGCCGAGGAGACCTACGGCTACGCGATCACCCGTCGGCTGAACGACCTCGGGTTCACCGATGTCACCGAGGGGACGGTCTACACGATCCTGCTGCGGCTGGAGAAACGCGGGCTGGCGGACGTCTCGAAGAGGACATCCGACTTGGGTCCGCCGCGCAAGTTCTACGCGCTCAACGACACGGGACGCCGCGAGCTGGCGACGTTCTGGGCGAAATGGAACTACCTGTCCACACGGATCGAAGAACTCAAGGAGAGCTGAGCATGAACTTCTGGGAGAGGATCACCGGGAGCGACCTGACTCGCGACTGGAAGGCGTTCCAGACCAGGGCCGCAGCACTACCCGACGACTACCGCCGGGCGTGGGAGCAAATCGTCGCACGACTGATGCCGCACGGCGACTTCACCGGGCGCAACCTGACCCCGATCCTCGACGGAGTCCTCGGACTGCTGGAGACGACCGCGGCCGAGGGTCGAAGCGCCGAGGACGCGCTGGGGGACGACATCCCCGGCTTCTGCGCAGCGCTGGTTGGCGACGACGGTGCAAAGACCTTCCGCGACAGGTGGCGGGAACAGTTGAACAGGAACGTCGCACGCAAGCTGAGCCGGCTGGGAGGCTGACATGAGCATTCGGGACATCATCGAAGGCAAGCGCCAGTGGCATGCACACATGGCACGGGTCAATGCGCTGCCACCCGACTACCGGGTCGTCTACGAGGAGATGCAGAAGTATCTGTTCAAGGTCGGGCCGGTGTCGCTGACGGGCGGCGATCTGCTGTCCGAGATAGTCGACTTCTTCGAAAGCGGAGCCGCCGGAGGCAAGGGTGTCATGGAGTTGATCGGCCCTGATGTCGCCGCGTTCTGCGACGGCCTGATCGGCGACTCGCCCACGTATGCCGACCTCTACCAGGAGTCGGTCCACAAGGAGTCCTGACGATGTCGACGCGCGTCGACATCGAGAACGGGAGCCATCCACTTACGGTCCAAGCCGCTCTCAGCGTGTGTGCGCCCGCAGGACGTGGAGTGCGGTAGTGGCGTGAGGTGGAGCGCGGTTCCCGAGAGCAGTCAGCTGTTGACTCGCAGTCAGGTCATCGGTGGTGTCGGTGACCCACCGGGGACGGAGGCCCATAAGTCATTCCACGAACGCAGGGCAGGACGC
>CALMEC010000197.1 GCA_937862675.1 uncultured Actinomycetes bacterium | reverse complement strand
AGAGGACCGATGATCCAGCGTCCGTCCGGGGCGACGGCCGCGCGAAGTGGCTCGTAGGCAGCGGGTGTCTCGTAGTCCGTCGGGCGATGATCCGCGAAGACCTCACCTGCTCCCGTCGGATCCGTCGCGACCGCCTGGAGGCGATCCGCATCGCCGACCGGTGTGCTCGTCCACGCCGGTGCTGCGACGGCCGAAGCAACAGCCACCGCGTGGCCCGCCGCCACCGTCAGAACCACACGTCCAGCACGCATTGCTTCCTCTCGATCGTCCTGCGACGTCCCCGAGGATAGTCGGGGTGCCCCGCGCTGATCACGGGAGCCCGGGAGCCGGTGCTCCTCGAAGCCCGCCGATGCGACGTGCGGCTGCCGGACTGCCGGATCCCTCGCATGCGCCGGCGTCGACGCCCCGGCGGATCCCGGCACACGTCGCCGGTGTCGCACGGAGCTCGTCCGCGGTTCCGGAGGTGCGTCATGGCGGGCATGACGGCACGCTCCGGAACCGCGGGTCGGTCGTGCCGGCTCACCCGTGCGAGAACGTCACCTTCGGGAGGATCTTCCGGAGCCAGGCCGGCACGTACCACGCGGCCGAGCCCGACAGGCGCAGGGCGACCGGGAGCAGGATCAGCCGCACGAGGAACGCGTCGAGGAGGACGGCGACCCCGAGCACGACGCCCATCTCCTTCGGCGGGATCGGTCCCGACAGCGAGAAGGTGAAGAACACGACGACCATCACGGCGGCCGCGGCGAAGATGACCCGTCCCGTGTGGGCCACCGCGCCGACCATCGCATCGCGCGGGTCACCGGACCGTTCGTAGTGCTCCTTCGCGGATGCGAGGAGGAAGACGGTGTAGTCCATCGCGATGGCGAAGATCATGGCGAAGAAGAACACCGGCGCCCACGCGTTGAGGAATCCCTGCGATTCGAAGCCGAGCAGGCCGGATCCCCAGCCCTCCTGGAAGATCAGCCGCGCGGTGCCGAAGGCGGCGGCGGTCGACAGCAGGCTGACCAGCGTCCCCAGAAACGCGATGAGCGGTGCCTGGAGCGCGACGAGCAGAAGGATGAACCCGAGGAGGAGGACCACCGCCATCACGATGGGGGTGGACGTGTCGAGCTGGCTCTTGAGGTCCAGGTTCTCGACCGCCGCCCCTCCGACCAGCGCCGACGACGGGAGATCCGCGCGCAGCCGGTCGACGGTCTCTCCCAGGGCGGGGTTGGACGGGTCGACGGTCGGGACGGCCTGGATCATCGAGAGCCCCGATTCGTCCTGGGCCGCCGTCGCCGGCATGACGTGGGCGATGCCCGGATCCGACGCCAGCGTCATGGCGGTCGCGGTCACGTCCTGGGTCGGGACGACGATCTGCAGCGTGCCTGGTGCACCGGGCCCGAACTGATCCTTGACGATGTCGTAGCCGACACGCGCGGAGGCGTCCTCCGGCAGCACCTTGATGGACGGCATCGCGGTCTTCAGGCCGAACACCGGCAGGGCGAGCAGCACGAGGATCACGAGCGACGCCAGTCCCCAGCGCAGCGGCTGACGCCAAAGGCGCTCTCCCCATGCCGCGAAACGTGCCGACCGGTGCTCACCCATGCGCACCCACGGCAGGGACAGCCGGTTGAGCTTGCCGTCGAGCATGTACAGGACGACGGGCAGGAGCGTGAGCGTCGCTGCGAGCACGAAGAGGACCGAGAGCATGATGCCGCCGGCCATCGACCGGAACGACGGGGAGGGGACGAGCATCACGGCCGACAGCGAGACCAGCACGGTGACCCCCGACAGGAGGACGGCCTTGCCGGCTGTGTCGAGCGTTTCGGCGACCGCGTGCCGACGTGAGAGGCCGGACCCCATCCGGGCGCCGCGGAAGCGGACGACGATGAGCAGCGCGTAGTCGATGCCGAGCGCGAGGGCGAACATCATCGCGAAGTTCATCGCCCAGATCGAGACCGGGACGATCTGCGTGATCAGGACCAGCGATCCCGCCGACGCGATGAGGCCGGCCAGGGTGAGGAGGAGGGGCAGGCCGGCGGCGACCAGTGCCCCGAACGCGAGGACCAGGATCGCGAGCGTCAGTGGCCAGGAGATCATCTCCGACCGCATCATCGCGTCGAGGTTGGCCTCGTTGAAGTCCGACCACAGGAGTGACGCGCCGGTCGGGTTGACCTGGATGCCGTCGGTGGACAGGTCCTGGAGCGGGCCCTTCAGGTCGGTCGCCGCGCGGACCATCTCGTTGGTGTCGGCCGCGGCGCCACCCAGGATGACGGCGGTGGAGCCGTCGGAGGACAGCGTCGCCCCGGGCTGCGGCGGGACGACCTGTGAGATGCGGTCGTCGGCCTTCAGGATCGCGGACGCCTCGTCCAGGATCCGCCGGCCCTCCGGGGTGTCGAGCGTTCCGTCCTTGGAATGGACGACGACCTGGATGGCGGATGCCGCGTTGCCGCCGAAGTGCGCCATGGCGAGGTTACGGACGGTGACGGAGTCCGACCCGTTCGCCTGCCATCCGGCTCCGGAGAGTTCCTGCTCGACGCGGGGTGCGAACACGCCGAAGCCGACGATGATCACGGCCCATACGGCGATGACGATGCGCCGGTGGGCCGTCACCCAGAGGCCCAGTCGTCCCAGCGGTCCGGTGTGGATCCCGGGATCGCCGGTGGGGGGTGTGTCCTGCGGGGGCGGTGGCGCCGCCTCGGCGGGTGGGGTGGTCTCGGATGTCGGATTCGTCATCGTCGGTCGTCCTGCGCTCCGTGTCGACGGTGTGGTTCGATGTATGCACATATACCCATGTGGGTATCGTGCGCACTCCGCCAGTATACCCATTGGGGTATAATCGGGACCCGGTCGCGGGTGGCTCCCGTCGCCGCTCGCATCCGCCGGACGGCGCGTCGTGCCGTGGGGGCCGGATCACGGATGCGGG
>CALMEC010000196.1 GCA_937862675.1 uncultured Actinomycetes bacterium | reverse complement strand
GCAGCTTGTCGATCCGGGTGGGGTTCTTCGTGACCGCCATCACCGGGAGCGCCGCGGAGGCGGTGGGCGCCCCCGCAAGGAGCGCACCGAGGATCAGGGCGAGCGGAAGGCCGCCGATGCGCGGCAGGACACGGGAGCCAGTCATGACGGACCTCTCTCGGCGTGTGACCGACGACGGACGATCGTCGGTGCGACGATTGCGGTCGGCTGTTCGACCTCGTTCTGAACGAGGATGACCATCGGGGAAGGATACGCCTCGGGCACCCGCCCGAAAACCGTCCGACGCGATGGATGCGTCGGACGGTTTTCCCGAACCGGTCGAACGTCCCTCCCCGACGGACGCTGCCGCGCATCGCCGGGGAGGGATGGGGGAACGCTCAGGCGTGGGCGGGCTCGTCCGACGTCGTGTGCGTCCGAGGAGGCAGCGACTCGCCCAGGTGCGGGAGACGCCGCGTCCACTCCGGCTCCCGCCACGCCCGCTCCCCGAGGAGGCGGAGGGCGGCGGGCAGCATGACCCCGCGGACGATCGTGGCGTCCACGGCGATGGCGAGCGCCAGTCCGATTCCCAGCTGCTTCATGTCGATCGTCGACAGGAAGGCGAACATCGAGAACGCCCCGATCATGATCACGGCGGCGCTCGTCACGACCGACGCGGTGCGACGCACGCCGATCTCGATGGCCTCGGCCGGGGTGGCCCCGTCGGCGATCGCCTCCCGGATCCGGGAGAGGACGAACACGTGGTAGTCCATCGACAGGCCGAACAGGACGACGAAGAGGAACAGCGGGAGCCACGCGACGATGGAGCCCGTCGTGGTGATCCCGATCACGCCGTCGAACCAATGGTGCTGGAAGACCAGCACCAGCAGGCCGTACGCCACGCCGACCGACAGCAGGTTGAGCAGCGCCGTCATCCCGGCCAGCCAGGGGCTGCGGAAGGCGAGGATCATGAGGAGGATCGTCAGGACGATCACGAAGCCCATGATGAGCGGCAGTCGCTGGTTGATCAGGGCGGTGAAGTCGTGCGACCCGGCGGCGTCCCCGGTGACGTAGGCGTCGGCGACCTTCCCGACGGTGGACGGGATGATCGTGTCGCGCAACGCGGCGAGCGACCCGGTGGCGCCGGGTGCGGTGTCGTCCCCCAGGTAGGGGACGTCCAGGTACATGGCCCGGCCGTTGGGCGAGACGTGCGGTGCGGGGGTCCAGTCGGGCGCGATGCCCGGCGTCGTGCGCAGAGCGGTCACCATCGCGTCAACCGCCTCCTGCACCTCCGGTGCGTCCACCCCGGTGGTGGTTCCGATGGCGATCCGGTGGGTGCCTCCCTCCGCCGGGAATGCCGCCTCCAGCGCATCCATCGTGCGCATCTCCGGGATGGTCCTCGGCAGGTCCTGCAGGTCCGGGAGCTTGGTGTGGAGGCCGAGCACCGGTCCGGCGGCCACGAGCATCAGCCCGCCGACCACGGCCACGGTGATACCGGGGCGCCGGGTGGCACCGCGCACGACGGCTCCCCAGAGCCGGTTGTCGCCATGGGTCTCGCGACGGTGGCGTGCCAGCCAGGGGACGCGCAGCGTGTCGACCCGGTCGCCCAGGAGGACGAGCACGGCGGGGAGGGCGATCATCGAACCGAGGAGCGCCGTCCCCACGGCGACCATGCATCCGACGCCCATGGACGTGAACGTCGGGTCACCGGCGAACAGCATCCCGGCGACGGCGATCATGACCGTGAGGCCCGAGATCACCACGGCGCGACCGGATGTGGCCGACGCGGCGAGGATGGCGTCGCGCGTGCTGCGGCCCTCATAGCGCTCGTTCCGTGCGCGACGCATGATGAAGAGCGCGTAGTCCACGCCGACGGCCAGGCCGATGATCAGCCTGACGCTGTCGGTCGTCTCGTCCCCCGCCACCAGCGGGCTCAGCGCGGTGGTGATGCCGAATGCCGCGACCAGTGATATCACCGCGAGGAGGAGCGGCACGAGGGCCGCGACCACCGCCCCGAACACGATGACGAGGATGATGAGCGTCAGCGGGAGCGACAGCACCTCCGCCCGCTGGAAGTTGTCGCCGTACATCTGCGAGATCGCGCGATTCAGCGATGCGTCGCCGACCTGCGCGATGGACAGCCCCGGTGTGGATGCGTCGGCCCGTGCGACGGCGGCGATCATCGGCTCCACCCGCTGGTCCGCGGTGGTCGGGTCACCGGCCACGTCCCACTGCATGAGGGCGACGCGTCCGTCCGACGAGACCGCGACGTCGGTGGAGAGGTTCTCGACATCGGGGACCGAACGCAGCTCCCGGGTGACGGCCGCGGCCCCCGCAGAACGCTCCTCCGTCGTCAGGACCCCGCCGTCGGTGCGGCGGATGAGGACGTGTTCCGCGGCCGGCCTGTCGGGGAAGCCGGCGTCGTGGAGCAGCCGCTCCGCCCGTCCGGAGTCACCCGGCTGGGACCGCTCGTCGGTGCTGTGGGTCCCCACCACGCCGGCGGCCACGACGGACGCGACGACGATGACGACCCAGGTGACGATGGCCCACACCGGATGGGCGGTGCTCCATCGCACGATCTGTGGCGCCCGGCGGCGCATCTGCCGGTCGCTCGCGGTGTGTTCGGACATGTCGTGCCTCCTGGACGTTTCGTCAACGTCGGGAGCATCCGCCCGGGGCGGGCGTGGTCGCGTCGGCCGGGTGGGCCAACCGGGATCACTCGCGAGAGCGATTGTGGGACCCGTCGGAGGAGGGAGAGATGTCCGGGATCCCCGGTCGAAGACGGCGATCGGAGTGCGTGTCCCCGCCGGTCGGGCCGCGACGTCAGGGGGTGCGGCGGCGGAGGGTCGCGGCGCCCAGCGCCAGCGCCAGGACGGTCACCCCCAGCACGACGACGATGTCGACGATCAGGGATCGGTCCGCCGTGGCCGACGTCGCCACATGGGTGAGCGCGTCGACGGCATAGCTCATGGGCAGGACGTCGCTGACGGCCTGCAGGGCGCCGGCCATCTGGTCGCGGGGGACGATGAGGCCGCAGAGGAGGATCTGGGGCATGATCACCGCCGGCATGAACTGGGCGACCTGGAACTCGGTCGACGCGAAGGCGCTGACGAAGAGTCCGAGGGACATGCCGAGGAGCGCGTTCGCCACCGCCAGGCACACCACGAGGGCGGGTGAGCCGACCACGTCGAGACCGAGGACGCAGAACGCGACCCCGGCCGTCCCTCCGGCCTGGATCGCCGCGACCAGCCCGAACGCGAGTCCGTATCCGAACAGGAGGTCTGCGCGGCGGAGCGGCATCGTCATGAGGCGTTCGAGCGTGCCCGTCGTCCGTTCGCGGAGCATGGTGATCGAGGTGACGAGGAACATCGAGATGAGCGGGAAGATCCCGACGAGCGGGACGCCGATGCGGTCGAAGGTCTCCGGCTGCCCGTCCAGCACCCAGCGGAAGAGCGCGATCAGGACCGGGGGCACGGCGAGGACGAGGACGACGGTCCGCGGGTCGCGCCGCAGCTGGGTCAGGACGCGGGCGGCGGTCGCCGCGGTCGATCGCGGGTTCATGCACGGTCCCCGTCGTGCTCGACGATCCGGAGGAACGCGTCCTCGATGTCGTCCGCTCCGGTCCGGCTCAGGAGATGCCCGGGCGACTCCGACGCAACGATGCGGCCGTCGCGCATCAGCACGAGGTGGTCGCATCGCTCCGCCTCGTCCATGACGTGGCTCGACACGATCAGTGTGCATCCGTCGTCGGCGAGCCGGTGGAACATCTCCCAGAGATCCCGCCGCAGGACCGGGTCCAGACCCACGGTCGGCTCGTCCAGCACGAGCAGCTCCGGCCGGCCGAGCAGCGCCGTCGCCAGCGAGACACGCGATCGCTGCCCTCCGGAGAGGGCGCTCACCGGGCGGTCCGTCGCTCCATCCAGCCCGACATCGCGGAGGACGCGGTCCACCGCGGCCGCGGGCACGTCGAGGAGGCGGGCGAAGTAGCGGAGGTTCTCGCGTGCCGTCAGGTCCAGGTAGACGGACGGGCTCTGTTTGACGTAGCCGATGCGCGGCCGGAGGTCCGCGGACCCGGCCGGCCGGCCCAGCACCGTCACGCCGCCGGACGTGACGATCTGCACTCCGACGATCGATCGCATGAGCGTCGACTTGCCGCAACCGCTCGGCCCGAGGAGGCCCGTGACGATTCCGGCCGGGACGTCGACGGACACGTCGTGGAGCACCACCACACCACCGCGCGTCACGCGCAGGCGGTCGACGACGATCGCGGTCTCCTGCGTGCTCACCGCGCTCATGTCTCCTCCGTGAACGGCATGTCATCGATCAGGTAGCGCTGGAGCGTCGGCGCGATCCACTCGGCCACGTCGGCGGGATCGGCCGTGGCAAGCGCCGGGACCCGGAGAATGTGCCGGACGATGGCGAGGCCGACGATCTGGGATGCACAGAGCGCCGCCCGGGCCTCCGCGTTCGGGACGTCCAGAGCCCGGGCCAGCGGAGCGAACAGGTCTCGCTCGATCAGGTCCCGCAGAAGCGTGGCCGCCGTCGGGTCGCTGCACGCCGCGCGGATTATGCCGATCAGCCGCTCACGCGATGCGGCGTTCTCCCACTGGCCGAGCGCGAACGCCGCGAGGCGTCGCCCGATCTGTGCCCGGTCGCCCTCGATGATCGACGGCAGCACCTCCTCGGGGGTGAAGGGCAGCCGCATGGCCTCCGTGAACAGCGCGGCCTTGCCGCCGAAGTAGTGCGTGATGAGCCCCGGGTCGACGCCGGCGTCGCGGGCGACGCCGCGGACGGTCGTCCGGTCGAGCCCCTTCGCGGCGAAGCTCTGTCGCGCGGCGTTGAGGATGGCCTCACGGGTACCGCTCGATCCGGGGCGCCGTCCGCGACGGGATGCCGCAGGGGTGCCGTCATGAGAATTCATCACGCGAAGAATTCTACGCGTGATGAATTCGTTTGTCGAGAGCGTGTGGGGTGGCAGACGTCGTGCGACCTTGTGACAGAGAGATCAAGGAACGGTCAGCAGCGGAGTGGACTTCGTGACGACACTGCGCGATCTTTCTTCTCTCACGCTTTCGTGCTCGTAGGGAGTACAGGCCGAGGATCGGATGTTCCCTCTCGTCCGATCGGCTGACGGAAACGACTCAGGGGCAAGCAAGGACCTGGCTGAAGGATGGGGCCTGTCCTTCGAAGTCCTGGTCTGGACTATGCGTCGTATAGACGCAGGCGACCAAACCGTCGCGGTAACAATAAATGTGGCCACCGCCTAAACCTATGAAATCTGTGTCGTCGTATGGACGACACAGATTTCATAGGTTTAGCCCAAATGTCTATTCACCGTTGACGATCTCGTCTGGCAGAGATAACGTGCCATCATCATTTGTCTGCGATGCATGTCGGAGGACACAGCATCCGATGCCATGGAGGGGAGAGGTGTTGCGCTATGGATGATTCACGATTGCTGTCGCGATGGGCCGTGATCCCAACGGTCGGATTGGTCCTCGCTCTCGCCGCATGTGGAAGCGATTCGTCGCCGACGCCGACAGACGCAGCACGGAATCTCATGGCGATATATGGGGACGCGGGAGTAACGGTTCCCGACAGTGAACGAGAGTGTGCGAACCGCAAGGTCGTTGGCGCTCTCAGCGATGAAGACGCCTCCGCAAAAAAACTCACCGATCTTTCGATGGAGGGACGTGCCAAGGTGGCTGCTGCCATTGAGGGATGCTTCTCGGCTTCGTCTCTGAAGCAGGTTTTTGAGAAGACGGTGGCAAAGGATGCTGGACTCGCACCTCATGCCTCGGCATGTCTGGCCAAAGCTCTCATTGACCAGCACGTGTCCTACGCGGATCTGATGAGACAGTCGAAGTCCGCGGTCACCAAGCTCGGTGACGCAGCGCGCAAGTGTATCCGGACAGGCGCGTAGAAGGGGTTCTGACATGGGCGTGCCCTATCGATCTACGCGTATGGCTCTGATATGGGTAGTCGCCCTGTGCATGCTCGCCATATCGACTCAGCACGCTCGTGCGAACGGCTGGGGTGGAACACTCACTATAGGCGCAACTCCAGCGCCGCAACCTGGCGACGACATCGTTCACGTAGACGCGAACAATCCAAGTGTCGCGCTGACCGTGAACCTCAGCCAGCCGCTCAGCACCGGGTACTACCTCTCTGTCTATGATGATACCAACGTACGAGTGGGCTACTGGAGTTATAGCACCATGGGTTCGTCAATGGAGCGGACTCTGAGCGTGAGCCTACCGGTCAATACCACTCGTTCGTACACTGCGTACGTCGCACAGGACATCCCATCGCCGGGACCGCCGATTACCGATGCATTGGCGTCTCCAGTCACAGTGGTACAGAACGATGGTTGGATCGGTTCGGTGTCGGTGTCTGCGGATCGTGTGACGACGGACGCGAACAATCCGTCTGCGACGTTGACGATGGTGTTGGATCGTCCACTGGCGAGTGGCTACTATTTGTCGGTCTATGACGATGCGAATACGCGAGTAGGGTATTGGAGTTATTCGACTCTGGGTTCGTCGACGGTGAAGACCCAAGTGGTTACGCCGCCGGTGAATAGTGGGCGTACGTACACGGTCGCCGTGTCTCGCGATGTGCCGACTCCTGGACCGCCAACTCAGGATGTGCGATCACCACAGACTATTACGGTCACGAATGTGGGTTGGATCGGTTCGGTGTCGGTGTCTGCGGATCGTGTGACGACGGACGCGAACAATCCGTCGGTGGTGTTCACGGTGTCGCTTGATCGGCCGCTTGCGGGTCCGTACTATCTGTCGATTTATGATGAGTTGGGGCGCCCGATCGTTGTGAAGATGTCGGGTGGCCCATGGCCGGATCCGATGTATTACGTCAGTCCGTCTGACCTGAACGGGCAGACGACCATAGCCTTCCGCTCGTTGACGCTGGGGAATCTGGCGTCGCATACGTATCGTGCGTATGTCTCCATGGATCATCCGGCTACGGGTCCTCCCCTCAATGATGTGACTGCGTCGAATGCAGTGACGGTTACGGATGTGGGTTGGATCGGTTCGGTGTCGGTGTCTGCGGATCGTGTGACGACGGACGCGAACAATCCGTCGGTGGTGTTC
>CALMEC010000195.1 GCA_937862675.1 uncultured Actinomycetes bacterium | reverse complement strand
GGAGAGGTTCACCCCGTCGATGACGGGATCATCGTGCACCTTGAGGTTCTCGGGACGGATCAGCGATTTCTCGTGGATCGGCATCAGCCCGTCCCCTCTACGGCAGCAGCCAGGTCAAGGCCGGGTCTTCCACGCCCGCGACGCCCGTCGAGGCCCAGGATGCGCCGCGTGTGCTCGGTGGGGTTGTGCTCGCTGCCGAACTCGGTCTTGAGGTACGACCCGCCCTGCTCGTTGATATAGCCGGCATAGACCTGCGCCTTCAGCAGATCGACATACCAGGGCATGTCCCGGAACAGGCCCTGATCCGACAAGAACTGGGACAGCTCCTCGCGCAGGACCAGAAATGTCTCGTAACCGTCCGGCACATCGATGATGCGGCCGTCGACATCCTCGATGCGGCCGCCGTCGCCGGGCTCGTCGCCGGGATGCGTCCGGACGTGATCGTGCATCTGGCCGGTGCCGCGTCGGTGGGCCGGTCGTTCTCGGAGCCGCGTGCGACGTGGGATCTCAACGTGGGCGGGACGCTGTCGGTCCTGGAGGCGGTGCGCCTCACCCGTCCCACGGCTCGGACGCTCGTGGTGACCAGCTCCGAGGTCTACGGCCTGGTGGACCCGGCGGACCTCCCGTGCACCCAGCGCACCCCGCTTCGCCCGCACTCCCCGTACGGGGCGTCGAAAGCGGCGGTCGACCTGATGGTCGAGCAGTACCGCCGCGGCTACGCGCTGGACGTGCTGCGGGTGCGGCCCTTCAACCACCTCGGGCCGGGGCAGGACGCCCGCTTCCTGGTGCCCAGCGTGGCGCGGCAGGTCGCGGCCGGGGAGCGCGGTGGCCTCCCGGACGTCGAGGTGCGCGTGGGCAACACCGCCACGCGGCGCGACTTCCTCGACGTCCGCGACGTGGCCCGCGCCTACCGGCTCATCCTTCAGGCAGGCGATCCATCGGTTCCGTACGTCGTCGCCTCGGGCCGGTCGGTCGCGGTCCAGGAGATCCTCGACCTCGTCGCCGGGATGTCGAGTGCCCGTGTCCGCTTCGTGACGGAGGAGTCGCGTCGCCGGGAGGGTGAGCAGGCGGATCTCTATGGTTCGTCGGAGCGACTGACCGCGGACACCGGTTGGGCGCCGGAACATCGGCTGGCGGATACGGTGCGCGACACGCTGGACTACTGGCGGGCGCGCGTCGTCGAGGAGGAATGACGTGCCCACGGCGTTGATCACCGGTATCACCGGTCAGGACGGCTCGTACCTGGCGGAGCTCCTTCTGGACAAGGGGTACGAGGTCTGGGGGATGGTGCGTCGTGCGTCCACCGAGTCGTACGACCGCATCGAGCACATCCGCGAGCGGATCAACCTGGTCCAGGGCGACCTCCTCGACCAGCCGTCGCTGACGCAGGCCCTGGCGGAGTCCGAACCGGACGAGGTCTACAACCTCGCGGCCCAGTCGTTCGTCCCGACGTCGTGGTCCCAGCCGGTCCTGACGGCCGAGTTCACCGCGGTGGGGGTCACCCGCCTCCTCGAGGCGATCAAGCAGGTCGATCCGCGGATCCGCTTCTACCAGGCGAGCTCCAGCGAGATGTTCGGGAAGGTGCAGGAGGTCCCGCAGTCCGAGGCCACGCCGCTGTATCCGCGCAGCCCCTACGGGGTGGCGAAGTGCTACGGCCACTACATCACGGTCAACTACCGCGAGAGCTACGGGATGCACTGCTCCTCGGGCATCCTCTTCAACCACGAGTCGCCCCGGCGCGGGCTGGAGTTCGTCACCCGCAAGGTGACCGACGGCGTCGCGCGGATCAAGCTCGGGCTGACCGATCACCTCGCGATGGGCAACCTCGACGCGAAGCGCGACTGGGGCTTCGCCGGCGACTACGTCGAGGCCATGTGGCGGATGCTCCAGCAGGACGAGCCGGAGGACTATGTCGTGGCGACGGGCGAGACCCATACGGTCGAGCGGCTGGTGGAGCTGGCGTTCGGTCACGCCGCCCTGGACTGGCGGGAGCACGTCCGGACGGATGAGCGCTTCGTGCGCCCGGCGGAGGTGGACCTGCTCATCGGCGACGCCGCGAAGGCCCGGGAGCGCCTGGGATGGCAGCCGACGGTGTCGTTCGAGGAGCTGATCGCGATGATGGTCGACGCGGACATCGCCCGCCACCGCGTGCACTCTCAGTCGACAAGACGTGCCGACTCATCCAGCCTCTGATCGGTGTCCTATCGGACGCGCATCCATCGGATGTCTGCGGCGCTGCTGACGCAGACGCACAGAGTCCGCAGTCTCATGCGTAGCCATTGAGCGCAGGCCCTCGATGTCGCGTCAGATCGAAATAAAGGTCTCACGCACTCGAAACTACCCGCACAGTAGGTGCCGCTGAGCGGGATCACCGTCGTGTGGTGGCCGCCGCCGCGTCGAGGGAATACAAGTCCAGAACTGAACCGGAAAGGGGAGTTCGCAGCGGCTTGTCAACGTGGCCACATAGATCTGCTCGGACCGAGCACCCGGTCCGGCATCGAGTGGAAGAACCGCTGTGTCACGGCTAACGCCGGAAGCTTGTATCCGTTGTTGCAACTTACGATCGCGACATGTATGGTCACTTCAACATAGACGGAGTCTTCCCGAGCCTGAAAGGCTGGAGGTAGCGATGTTTCATGCAACCATGCCCGATGACGCGTCTCATACTTACTGGCCCTATTGGGACCAGATTAAGACTGGCATTATCGACCCCGGTTACCCGTCCTACATTGTATCCGCGCCCCCGACACCGTTGGCCAGCCTTCCTAATGCGCGATGGGCGAGATGGGTCAGTGCTGCGAATTTTGCCAATGCCACAAACATGGCCAACTTTATCCTTGGAATGTTTAACCAGGGTGCCGCGCACGTAATCGTGAATGAGATCAGCGCGCCGTACGCCCAGATCATCCGCGACTGCAATATGATCTTTTACGCCAACCCCGCGTACATGTCTATTGTATCCGGCCGCCTCACATTTTACGTCGCTCACCAGGAAACAGGAATGGGGTCGTGGGCGACAACCCTGATGCGTGATGGATTCTTCTCTGCTTGGTCGATCGGATGCGGTCTCGCGGTCGAGCAATATCCACGTGCAAGGTGGTGGTGTAATGGTGAAGCCTCCGGTGGCATGTACACGCGTGACCCGTATCTCCTGAACTACTTCTTAGGGAAGGGATATGGTAATACATGGGGGCAGGGCTCACCGTATAATGAGTACGGATTCTCGTACCTCATCGACTTCCGCAACGGATATGGCTTTGGCTCACTACCTATCAATATCGTCTTCGGCGTAGGGGATAACTATGCCGTCTGGGGTGCGATCAATCCGGGCGACTTCATAAAGAGACTTCATGCTGTCTGGAATCGCTACACCGGATTTGCGTCGTTCATATCAGCGGCATCTGGAGGCGCCGGTGCATGGAATTGGAGACCCGCCGACATGACGACGACGAGTCGTGATCAGCGGTTCGTCGAGGCGTTCAATACGTACTCCGTTGGGGGATCGATCGCTCTGCCCTCACTGACGTGCTGAATCACTGGAGGATCGATGGAAACGCGTAAGGATTTTCTCCGCAAAGCTGGATTGGCCGGCATTGCGGGAGGACTGCTTGGCACGCCCTTGAGCAGCGTCGCAAAAGGGCAGGCTGCCGCGGCGTCCGCGGTGAACCCACTAGCGAAGAACTTCGTCGGCGTGATGGGTGCGGTGGTCGACACTCACGGAGAAGTATTAACCTTGCAGCCGGCCAAAATGGATCCGATGTATTCCGAAGGGAGTCAGCATCGCGTACGCTTTCGTTCCGATGCTGTGTATCGCACAGCTCTCGATCGTCCCGCAAAGCGCCCGGTATTGGGTGACGGCGTCGTCGCCTATGGGCTCTTGGAAGATGACGAAATCGTGGACGCATACGAAGCTCAAGTGAACTTTGTCTCGATCGCGGGACAGCTTATCGGCGTAGGCCGGGGCAGCTTCTCGGTCAAGGATGCTTCGGGAACGGTGTTCGTGTGCACTCTTCCCACTAGCGGAGTTCAGGAGTTCCGCATCGAGTCTTCGCGAGGTGGGGTAATGGAGAGTGCTCCGCCGTCCCAGGCAATGCAGAGACTAGCCGACAGCATAAGGGGCGCAGTGACGATACAGGGTGAAGGTCGTCCCGGTGATGTGAACGGCGTTACGGTCTGGGGATTGGATTTGGCTCAGCCGAGACTAGAAACTCCTCGATACACGACGTATGAGGCGAACTGGCTTTCGTGACGCACTCAATGTATTCGGCTGTTGCGGATGGAGAGCCATAATTCGAATGGTGGCGTCGCTCACGGATACTCCGCACTCTCGGCAACGAGAGTGCGGAGTATCCGAAAGGCGACCTGATCTGAGGTCGTGATAGACAGATGTGCTGGTAGAAGAGCGCTGGCATGTCGAATAGGCATACGTGGACTACGGCTCCTAGGGTGGAGCGTTCGGCAGTACGACGTCGTCGTGATCGGGACAGAGGGCGCCGCCACGTCTCCCTTGCATCCGTTAGATGACTGTAATGAAGCTACCGCTCTCGTAGGGCCGTGAAAGAGCCTCGGTAGTATGGCGGCGTGTCCGCCCCGTCGCTCAGCGTGCAGACCGTTCTCTACGGGACGCCTCTCGACCAGATCTGGCAGCTCATCAGGTCCGTCGCCGCCGCGGCCCGGCCGTGGGCGGAGAGAGGCGGACGCGTGGAGCTGGTCATCCGCGACTCGTCGCCTATCCCGCTCTCCGCGGAGGCCGTCGACGAGACCCGCGAGGGCGGGATCGATCGCGGGCTCGCGGACTGTTCATACGTCTTCTTCGACGCCAATCTGGGCTCGGGCGGCGGGCACAACCGCGTCGCGGAGCACTCCGGCGGAGAGGTGATCTTCGTCCTCAACCCGGATACGTATCTTGCACCGACGGCGATCCGGGTCCTCGGCGACGCGCTTCTCGCGGACCCGTCCATCGGTGCGGCCGAGGCACGTCAGATCCCGATGGAGCACCCCAAGGACTACGATCCCCTGACAGGCGACACGTCGTGGGTGTCGGGGGCGTGCTTCATGACGCCGCGTCGCGTGTTCGAGGAGCTCGGCGGCTTCGACGCGGAATACTTCCCGCTCTACTGCGACGACGTGGACTACTCCTGGCGCCTGCGGGCCCACGGGTATCGGCTGGTGCACGTGCCCGACGCGGTCGCCTTCCACGACAAGCGCCTCGACCCGGACGGCGCGATGGTCGTGTCGGACACCGAGATCGAGTCTGGCTCACTGGCCCGGCTCTTCCTCGCGTGCCGCTGGTCACGGCCGGACATCCTGGAGGAGACGGTCGACGCGCTGCGCGGGTCGGACCATCCGGCGCACGGGCGGGCGCTGGACGCATACCTCGAGCGGGAGTCGGCCGGCCGTCTCCCGACACCGCTCGTGCGGGCGGC
>CALMEC010000194.1 GCA_937862675.1 uncultured Actinomycetes bacterium | reverse complement strand
GCTACGGCCACGAGGGCCTGCCGGACGACACCATCCATATCCAGCTGCAGGGCACGGCCGGTCAGTCGTTCGGCGCCTTCCTCGCCCATGGCGTGACGCTCGACCTGGTCGGCGATGGCAACGACTACGTTGGCAAGGGCCTGTCCGGTGGACGCGTGATCGTGCGCTCGGGAAAGACAAAGCGGCTGTCGTCCGCAAGGATCGTGCGCGCGCGGCAGAGCGAGAGCATCTGCGCCAGCACGAGGGCTGCCACGGCCGACGCCACAAGCGCGGCGCACATGGCGAACGAGAACACGAGCGTCGGCGGTCCCGGCACCCGGTCGATCAGCCAGAACGCCGCGGTGGCGAGCGGCGGGTACTCGATGTCGAAGTCGCGGTAGGGGACGAATCCCGCGTCGATCATCCGGACCGCGTGCTGGTAGACACGGGTGTCCCCGAGCTGCGGGAACGCGTAGATCACCCAGCGGACGAGGGCCCAGAGGCCCACGGTGGCGATCACGATGGCCGCGACGCGTCGCCTCATGTGAGGTCCGTCCCCATGATGCGTCCCCGGTTGAGGTCGATGTACACGGCCACGGGATCCGGACACCCGCCGACTCCCCGACGGGGGGCGCGATGTCACGGCACGCGCCGCGATCCGTCTGCACGCGGACCCGGAGGAGCCCGCCGTCGATCTCCTCCCAGCCGGTCACGGTCGCACCCCCGGGTGCCCGGGCGAGGGTCACGCCGCCCGCCTGCCGGCCCGGTGCCGACAACGGCCACGACGTGAAACGGCCGTCAGCGCCGGTCGTCGCGCTGAAGACGCCGGTGGTCGAACCCCTCCCCGCCGCCCATGAGACGCTCAGACGGCCGTCCGGCGAGAACACCGCTGCGGGCGCCATCTCGACCCGCCCCGGCCGTGACATCTCACGCGGCAACTCGTTCGCGCGGTCCACGGTCTCCGGTTCCGTCCATTTGCCGTCGCCCATGCGCGCGACGGACATCAGGACCGAGCCGCCGTCGGTCTCCTCCGCCCACGCGACGGCCGCGACCCCGTCCCTCAGCGCGGCGACGCCCGGGTCCGTCGCGTGACGGAGCACCGGTGAGAGCGGTTGCGCCGCCGTCCAGCGTCCGGTCGCCTCCCGTCTCGCGCCCCACACCCGCGAGTGCCTCCCGGTCTGGGCGGCCCAGGCGACGACCGCCGAGCCGTCCGGCGCGACCGCGAGTCGCGGTGTCCCCATGCGGCCCGGCCCTGACAGCGTCCGCGGCCGGGACCAGGTGCCGTCCGCGGACTCCTGCGCCATCTGGACCTCGACGGAGGTCGGGCTGCGATCCGCCTGCCAGACGACGACGGCCCGGCCCGACGCGTCGACGCCGACGGCCGGTGCACGCGCCGTCACACCCGCCGACGAGACGTACCGCATCGCGGCCCAGTCATCCGCGTCGGTGGTCGTGCCGATCCGCGCGGTGTGAGTGTCGTCGTACGTCTGGAGGGCGACGAGGGCGGTCCCCTTCGGCGTCATCGCCACGGCGGGGTCCCGGGAGTTCCGTCCTCCGATCGTGCGTACCGGCGTCCACGCCCCGGCGTCGCGGCGTGTGCGCACCTCGACGGGCGCGCCGGTGTTCGTCTCCCACGCCGCGACGGCGTCGGTCCCCCCGTTTGACGCCACGACCGGGTCCACTCGGTGCTGGTCGCTCAGGACCACGGGCTCGTCCGTGGGGGCGGCGCAGCGCGAGGCCCCGACGGAGCCCCCGCAACCGGCGAGTCCCGCCGCCAGGCAGAGGATCGCCGCCCCGCTGGGGACGCGTCCGTTCAGGTCGCCTGCTCCAGGTGCCGCTCGACGATCGAGATGTCACGCCACGTGCCACCCAGGCGCCCGTGGTCCCGGAAGACGCCGACGTCGGCGAACCCCGCGGAGCGTGCCAGCGCGAGACCCGCGACGTTCTCCGGGAAGATCAGGCCGACGAGCTTCCAGTAGCCGAACGCCGGCGCCTTCAGGATGAGATCCGCGAGCAGGCATGAGCCCACCCCGTGGCCGCGCGCGGTCTCCGCAACGTAGACCGTGTACTCGCCGACGCCGCTGAACCACGATCGGTGGCTGAACGGTGCGACCGCCGACCAGCCCAGGATCGCGCCGTCCGTCTCGGCCACGAAGACCGGGGCCGTCGCCGCCCGCCCGGCCAGCCATCCGCGGCGCTCGCTCTCCGGGTGGGGCCCGACGGCGAACGTCGCGTCGCCCGCCGCGATGGCCTCGTCGTAGATCTCACCGATCCTGCCCGCGTCGGGGAGGTCGGCCGGCCGGATGGTGACCCCCGTCATGGGCAGGGAGACGTTCCGAGGTTCGCCGGGCGGTCGGCGAGGGTGATCGTCGTGGTCGCCTCCTTGCCGCTCCTCAGGTACGTGATCTCGATCTTCTCGCCCACGCGTCGGCTCGACACCTCAAGCGACAGGTCGCCGAAGTCGCGCACGGGGTGCCCGGCCACCTCGGTGATGATGTCGGCGCCCGTGGGAGGCGCGTCGCCGGACTTCGCGGTGGACGCCCGCAGGCCGGCGGCCTTCGCCGGACCGCGCGGATCGATCGTGCGGATGGCGACCCCGGTCCGTCCGGCGAGGTCGAGCGCCTTCGCCGTCTGCGGCGTCAGCTCCTCACCGGTGATGCCGATCCATGCGTGCCGCGCCTTGCCCGTCTGGAGGATGTCCTGCATGACCGGCTTGACGATGTCGATCGGGACGGCGAACCCGATGCCCTCGTTGCCGCCGCTCTGGGTCGCGATCTGCGAGTTGATGCCGATCACCCGTCCGCGCGCGTCGAGCAGCGGCCCGCCGGAGTTGCCCTGGTTGATGGCGGCGTCCGTCTGGATGACGTTGCCGATCGGCGTGTTGTTGGGCGAGCAGATCTGCCGCTTCAGCCCGGAGACGATCCCGCTGGAGACGCTGTTGCTGAAGAGCAGCGGGTTGCCGATGGCGATGACGGACTCGCCCACCTGGAGGTCGCGGCTGCTTCCGAGCGGCAGCACGTTGGCCGAGGCCGGAGGGGTGCCGGCGTCCAGCACGGCGAGGTCGATGGCCTCGTCCGACTGGATCACCCGCGCCGTCACCTGCGTGGCGTCCTGGTAGATGACCTGGACGGACCGGGCGTTCTCGACCACGTGTGCGTTGGTGAGGATGTGCCCCTTCTTGTCGACCAGGAAGCCGGTGCCGGTGCCGGTGCCCGTGCGGACCTCCACCACTCCGGGCCCCGCCTGGCGGACGACGGCGGGGATGGAGGGCGTGCCGCTCCCGGAGGTGTCCGACTCGGTCTCGGCCGGTGCCTGGGTGACGGTCTGCCCCGACGCGTCGATCGACTCGGTCACCGTGACCGTGCGGGTGCCCCCGCCGTCGTCCGAGACGCGGGTGACGCCGAACGCCACGAGCGCGGCCACGACGGCCGGCACCACGATGGCCGCGAGCGCCGCCGTCCCGCGACGCCGTGGTGGCGGGGTCGCGGAGCTCGACGGAGAGGGGTTCGACGGGAGCGTTGGGAGATCGTCCATGTGAGAGAGGATGACGGGTTCGAGGGATGCCGATGCCGCGTAGGGGTTTCGCCCGACAGCCGGGAAACCCTCGCCGGCGCTGAGGATTCACAGGTCGGCCACAGGTGCTCCGGGGAGATCCTCGCCGGGATCGGCGACAGCGCTTTCCGTCGGGATGATGACGTGTGGCGACGATCGCCGCAGGAGGCACCGGCGAGGAGACCGGTGTCACGCATCCGGCGGGCCCGCCCGGAAGGCCGTTGAGGGACGGGATGCGGTCACCCGGTGCCGGTCCCCGCCCACCGCGGAGCGCCGCCCGCCGGGGGCCGGTGGGCGGTGCCGGATCCGGGTGCGTGTCGGGGCGGCCGGGCCCGCGAAGGGGTTTCCGTCGCGGGGCACTAGACTTTCGGGCATGTCGCAGCGCATTCTCGTGGTTGATGACGAGCAGTCCATCCGGACGATCGTCGAGTTCGCCCTCAAGGACGCGGGCTTCGAGGTGACCTCGGTCGGGCGCGGTGACGACGCGCTCGCGGTGATCGAGCGCGAGCCCGTCGACCTGGTGGTACTGGACGTGATGCTTCCCGGCATGGACGGGCTGGAGGTCTGCCAGCGGATCCGCTCGGAGCGCAACCTCCCCATCATCATGCTCTCCGCGCGCGGCGAGGAGCTCGACAAGGTCCTCGGACTCGAGCTCGGCGCCGACGACTACGTCACCAAGCCGTTCTCCCCGCGGGAACTCGTGTCGCGGGTCAAGGCCAACCTCCGCCGGGGCCGGATGGACACCGACGTGGAGGAGTCACTTCGCGTCGGCGACCTCCTCATCGACCCGGCGGCGCGATCCGTTCGGAGGAACGACGAGGAGATCACCCTGACCCTGTCGGAGTTCGAGATCCTGCACAAACTGGCCAAGTCGCCGCGTCGCGTGTTCACGCGGCAGGAGCTCATGGACCACCTCTGGAAGGGCACCTTCTACGGCGACCTCCGCAGCGTCGACGTGCATGTCCGCCACCTGCGCCAGAAGATCGAGGACGACCCGTCCAACCCGGCCCTCATCCGCACGGTCCGCGGCGTGGGCTACGCATTCGGCGGGGAGGACGGATCCGGGACATGAGCGCCACGCCGCGGCGCCGTCGGGTCGGCCTGTCCACCTGGCTCGTCGTGGCGTTCGTCTCCGTGGGCGTCCTGGGCAGCCTGGCCGTGCTCTACGTCGTGCTCCCCACGCTTGAACGCTCCATCCGCGACACGGAGGCGGAGCGGCTCCAGACGGAGACGATGTCGTATCTGCGGGATGCCGGCCAGCGGGAGTGGGTGTCCAAGGAGACCGTCGACGCCTTCGCCGGCTCGATCGACGGGGATGCCCGGCTCACACGGATGCCCTGGTCGACGTACATCCCCACCCAGCTCAAGGTCGTGAGCCAGAGTGTCACGCACGGCTATCTGCCGGAAGAGGGCCTCAGCGGCGCGGGCGTGCGGGTCTACTCGAACTGGACGAAGCCGGACAGCGGCACCGCGCGTGGTGCCCTCTTCCTCACGTCCATCGGGCACCGGAAGGTGATCCAGGCCGCCTATCCCGTCTACGTCCGCACGGACACCAATCAGCAGGTGGGCGCCATCCTCGAGCTCGGCCGTGCGGTGGACGGCACCCCTCCGCGTCTTGCCACGGTGCAGCGGCGGTGCTTCAGTCGCGGCGGCGGGGCGCCGGGATTTGGCCAGCCCCTCTGCGGCTGCCTGCCCCGGCTTTTCCGGTCGCGCCGGGCGACAGTTTCGTGGTGCGGCCGGGCCATGAGCATATCGTGGAGAATCCGGGGCCGGAAAAGCTCTATTGCCTCACCGTGATGACCCCGAATGAGGGCTTTGCGGAGCTCATCCGCGCTGGCATGAAAGCGCCGCTCAGCACGGCCGAGATCGAGGTCCTCACAGGCCACAAGCGCTGAGATCTGA